>CAMEEX010000048.1 GCA_945915235.1 uncultured Clostridia bacterium
ATTTCACAATAGTTCAGCTAGCTGAACTATTAGAAAACACGTAAAAAGCACGTTTTTCATTACTATTTGTGTCACTGCAAAAGCAGTGACATGGGGATTAGTGTGAAAAATACATCTCAGACGGTGGCATAGGAATCAGCATATAAGGAGCGGCTATGGAAAAATATCATATCGCGGTCGTGGAGGACGAGCCTCTTTTTGCGAAGCAGCTTGAGGAGTATATACGGCGCTATGAGAAGGAGCGGGGCAAAAAAATAAATATCACTTTTTTTTCCGATGGTGAGGATATTGTCGAGAATTATAGCGGGACTTACGACATGATTCTGATGGATATTCAGATGCTGTTCATGGACGGAATGACGGCGGCGCAGAGGATACGCAGTCTTGACCACGAGGTCATAATCATGTTCATTACCAACAGGCTCGACTATGCGGTGCGCGGATATGAGGTGGACGCGATGGACTATGTGGTGAAGCCCGTGGAGTATTTCGCGTTTTCGCAGAAGCTCGATAAGGCGTTTGACCGCATGAAAAAGCCGGACGAGGTGTATGTGTCGGTTGCCACCGAAGCAGGGGTTTTGAAGCTCAAAACCTCGGAGATATATTATATCGAGAGTCAGGGGCACTATGCGAGGTATCGCACCGTCAGGGGGGATTTTGTGTCGAGAGCCGCGCTCAAAGGGCTTGAGTCGGAATTGCAGGGCTATGGATTTTTCAGATGCAGCAAGGGCTTCCTCGTGAATATGGCGAATGTGGACGGGCTCCTAGGCGGCGAATGTATTGTGTGCGGTGAAAAAATTCCCGTCAGCCGCAGTGTGAGAAAGGAATTTATGGAGCTTCTGATGAGATATATGGATAGTTGATAGTCTGGAGCTTGGGCTGTTATAGAGGGCATCAGGGGGAAACATGTGTAAAAGCATATTTTTTCTTCCGATATGTTTAGCCCGGAAATGAGGATTGGTATGCAGTATTATCCCGATATCCCGAGAATATGCACGGCGCTCGCCCAGTGGGGAGCGTGCATGACATATCTGTTTTTGATTAAAAGGGAACTATTTAAAAAAGTGAAATTCTGGGCGTGCAGTGCCGCGATGCTGGCGGTGCAGGCTGTTTTTCTGGTGTGGTCGGGAAGCTTTCGGCTTGTGTTCTGGCTTATATGCATGGTGACAGCGGTGGGGCTCATGTATATTTTCATTAGGCTCGCTGGAAAACAAACCCGTCTTGCCACCGGGTACTGCTGTGTCAAGGCATTTTTGTTAGCTGAATTTGTGGCTTCGCTCGAGTGGCAGTTGATGATGTATATTGGCGGGCAGCAGATGAAGCCAGTGCTATTCAGGATAATTAATATCCTAATGATAGCTGTCATTTACGGCGCCGGCTTTGCGGCGACGGTGAGGCTCGAGAAGAAGGTATTTGAGAGCGATTATCTGAAAAAGCTGACCATGAAAGAAGTGCTGGCGGCCGTCGGAATTGCGGTGGCGGTATTTGCCTTCAGCAATTTAAGCTTCCTCTACGACGGAACCGAGTACAGCGGGCTTCCGTTCACGGGCTCGACCCGCGCTGATATATTTTTTATAAGGACACTCGTGGATTTCGGCGGTCTTGCCATACTCTTTATCTACCAGAGCCGCATCTATGATTATATTGTGGAGCGTGAGCTCGCCGCCATGAATGTGCTGTTGAAAAGCCAGTACGACCAGTACAGGAATTATCAGGACAGCATGGAGTTCATACACATAAAGTATCACGATTTGAAGCATCAGATTGCGGGGCTTAGGATTGAGACGGACGAGGAAAAGAGAAGAAAGTGGCTTGATGCCATGGAGGAGGAAGTCAGCACCTTCGGAAACATGCAAAGGACGGGCAATCAGGTGCTCGACACCATACTCGCCGCCAAGATATTCCACTGCCGCAAAAATAACATAAGCATCACCTGTGTGGCTGACGGAAGTCTCCTCGATTTCATGCATGTGACGGACATCTGCTCTATATTCGGCAACGCGCTCGACAATGCCATCGAGCATGTGGCGCTGATACCCGAGTCGGAGAAAAGACTTATCCATGTGACAGTTTCCTCCAGAAAAAATTTTGTCTTTATCAAGGTGGAGAACTACTGCGACACCCCGATACAGAAGGACGAAAGGTCACTCATAAAGACAACAAAAGTTGACAAGAACAATCACGGCTTCGGTCTGTCAAGTATCCGCGCGACCGCTGAAAAATATGGCGGCGCAGTCGATTTCGGACAGCAGAACGACTGGTTCTATCTGACAATACTCATACCCGATGGGCAGCTCTGACTGCCCATCAGTTCTCTACAGCTTATTTACCCGCTTACTCACGATATAGTGGAGCTGGCCAGAAACCAATTACCGCTTGATTGACTTTCTTGTTCTAATAAGCCGTATAATTTCTCGTATATCAGCTCTTTTGGTAACAATAAGGTGTTAAATTTACCGCCCGAGACAGAAAGTTGTTAATGCAGGCGGTAAGTATAGCTACTTTTTTCTTTCTTTTGACGCAGTTATTACCGCCTGATAATATGTATTAAGCTTTTAAGCGGTAATCATTAAGCAAAGCCCATATTCCCGGGCGGGTTTACACTGCATTTGGCAGTTCCAAGTTCTCCAAAACTAATAATTTCAAGTTATTGACTGCTTTACTCTCACTATCTTTCTTCATTTCGACTTACCTATAAGACAATCAATATTATCCCTCTGCATTTCATGCCATATCCCCGCAACTCATGCCACAAAGCGCACAGGAAGCAATCATATGTTAATATCATAAAGTGAAAATGCGTCTAATACAGTAAAGAACATTGTCTGAGACGTATTGCGATTTCACAATAGTTTAGCATCGTCAAACTAATAAAAGACATGCTAAAAAATATTTTTGATTTCTATTTATGTAACTAAATAGCTGTATAAATAGAAATTACCGTCAATGGCAAAACAGGCTTAGAAACTTGCCCTATGTATAATTGAATATGTTTATGCATATCGCGACTTTTGTGAGGTGGTTAGATGTACTTGGAACGCTGTTTAATACCTAGCCAAAGCCGACAAGGAGGTCGGCTTAGCCGCAATGCATACAGGACGTATGCTTTGCGGCGGTGGCGTATGCTGTTAAAAGAGTAAATCAGGGTTCTTAGTACATCTTACCGCCGAACAACAGAGCCGATATACATAAACATATTCAATTATACCTTCAAAGCATCAGGAGCCTGTTTTGTCCATTCACGAAAATTATATTGTACACTTCGGAGGTCCCCCATGGATAAAAATGAGATACGCGCACTGTTACAGAAGATGACATTAGAGGAAAAAGCTGCCCTCCTCGGCGGAAAGACCGTCTGGCAGACGAGGGAGAACGAGAGGCTCTCAATTCCGTCCATCTTTCTCTCGGACGGCCCTCACGGACTGAGAAAGCAGGCTGGGGCTGGAGATCATCTCGGACTCAACGCCTCGCTCGAGGCGACCTGTTTCCCGACGGCGGCGACGATAGCCAACAGTTGGGACGAGAAGCTCGGCGAGGAGCTCGGTGAGGCGCTCGGCGAGGAGGCCGCCAGCATGGACGTTGATGTTCTGCTCGGACCGGGACTCAACATCAAGAGAAGCCCGTTGTGCGGAAGAAATTTCGAGTATTTTTCGGAGGACCCGTATCTCTCGGGAAAGATGGCGGCGGCATATATAAGAGGAATACAGAGTAAGGGCGTTGCGGCATGCCCGAAGCACTTTGCGGTGAACAGCCAGGAGCTCAGAAGAATGGCTATGGACGCCGTGATTGACGAGAGAACTCTCAGGGAGATTTATCTCACGGGCTTTGAGATTGCCGTAAAAGAGGGAAAAAGCAAGGCGATTATGAGCAGCTACAACCGCATCAACGGAACCTATGCCAACGAGAACAAGCATCTGCTCACGGATATTCTCCGCGATGAGTGGGGCTTTGACGGCATGGTGGTCTCCGACTGGGGCGGAAACAATGACCCGGTGAAGGCTGTGGAGGCGGGCGCCAACCTCGAGATGCCTAACTGCGGCTACGGCTCCGCGAGGGAGATTGTGAGGGCAGTGAAGGACGACAGGCTGTCGGAGCAGAAACTTGACGAGAGAGTCGCAGAGATGTTGGGCGTGATCATGGAGCTTGCCGATAGGAAATCCGCAAATTTGTCACAGGATAAAATCACAGACCAGTTACAGGAAAAAATCACAGGTCAGTCGCGGGAAAACCAGTCACGGGAAGACCAGCCGAGGGAACACAGGCAGGCGGGCGGCTTTGACAGGGAGGCGCACCACAGGCTTGCAAGAAGGGCGGCGGCTGAGAGCATGGTGCTCTTAAAAAATGAGGGGTCAATTCTTCCGTTGGATAAAAATAAGAAGCTTGCCATCATAGGTGATTTTGCATTTGTGCCGAGATATCAGGGGGCTGGCTCCTCGATGGTCAATCCCACCAAGGTCGAGGCGGTCGCAGGAATTGCTAGGGAATACAAGCTCAACATAGTCGGAATGACCAAAGGCTACAAGCGCGACGGTGATGTGGACGAGGCGGAGAAGAAGGCTGCGCTCGACCTCGCACAGAAGGCAGACATTGTCCTGTTCTGCTTCGGTCTCAATGAGATAAGCGAGTCGGAGGGGCTTGACAGGACACATATGAGAATACCGCAGAACCAGATAGAGCTTTTGCAGGATATCAGCAGAGTGAATGAAAATGTGGTCGGAATACTGAGTGCGGGCTCGGCTATGGAGATGCCATGGCAGTCCTGCTGTAAGGCGATTTTGCACGGATACCTCAACGGACAGGCGGGGGCGGGAGCGACGCTCGATGTTCTGACCGGGGCAGTCAATCCGTCGGGAAGGCTTGCCGAGACATATCCTATCGCCTATGAGAATACGCCGTGCTTTAGATACTATCCGAGCAACGAGAGAACCTCGGAGTACAGGGAGAGCATCTTTGTGGGCTATAGATACTATGACACCTCTAGAGTACGCGTGCAGTATCCGTTCGGCTTCGGACTTTCGTACACCGAGTTCACATACTCCGATTTGAAGGTTGGGGAGACGAAAGTTGAGCTTACCGTTACCAACACGGGTGACAGAGACGGAGCTGAGGTCGTCCAGATGTATGTGGGACTTCCTAATGCCATCGTGTTCCGCCCGGAGAAGGAACTCAAGGGCTTCGCAAAGGTATTTTTAAAGGCAGGGGAGAGCAAAAAAGTAATAATTCCGTTCGATGACAAGACCTTCCGCTACTGGAATGTAAAGACCGGCAGGTGGGAGGTAGAGACGGGAACTTACAGGATACTTATAGGCTCGAGCGTCGCTGACATTCAGCTTACGGGTACGATAGAGCGTGCGGGAAATAATACCGGCATGCCTTACAATCCTGCGCTTCTTCCATATTATTATACGGGGCTTGTGCAGAAGATATCCGATGCCGAGTTCGAGACGCTTTTAGGGCGCAAAATCCCGGACGGCGAGTGGAGCGGTCAGCTTGGCGTGAACGACGCCATCTGTCAGATGTACTACGCCAAGAGCCGTTTGGCAAGGCTTGTTTACAAGGTGCTCACCGACAAAAAGAAGAAGAGCGAGCAGATTGGCAGACCTGACCTGAATGTCCTGTTTATCTACAATATGCCGTTTAGGGCTATCGCCAAGATGACCAACGGCATGGTCGGCATGGAGATGGTTCATGGAATGACAATGATTGTAAACGGACATTTCTTTAAGGGGCTCGGAAAAATCATAGGCGGATTTTTCTCAAACAGAAGCAAGGACAGACGTTTTGAGCGCAGGCTGCAACACAATATGGTAAATTTGACGAAAAAGTAACTCTATATAAAACTTTTTTTGACGGATTGCGTTCAAAAATGTACCGTTCACGTCAGAGTTATGTCATAAGTATTAAAAAATGTTAAGATAACACCATCAAAGGTATTAACTATATACAAAGGGAGGATGCAAAATGAAGACAAAGAAAATGTCAAATGTGATGCGAGGCGTATCATCGATTACAGCCTCCGTACTCGCACTTTCCATGCTAGGAAGCACTATTGCAGAGTCTTACAGAAAAAATCTGGACGAACAGCTCGGAACTACCAGCTATGTAACCTCTACAGATGCAAGCACGGCAAGATTTGTGAGTGATTACAGCACCATCGAGGAGATGGCACAGGCGGCAAAGAATGTTGCCATCAAGGAAGGTGAAGAGGGAACAGTCATAATGAAGAATGACAACAATGTGTTCCCGTTTGCGACCACAACAAATGTGGCGCTTTTCGGAATGGCAGCTTATGCGCCGTATCCATACAACAGCGGAGACCTCCGCGCGGGCAATGAGGACGCGGTAGACCTTGTTCAGGCTTTCAAGGACGCGGGTCTTACGGTAAACAGCACAATGGAGGATATCTATATGAAGAATATCCTCAATCCACACGATGTTGAGCAGACCAATCGTTGGACGGGCGCAGTCAGCATTGTGACAGGCTATGACAATATTTACACGACCTCGGTTGGCGACATGCAGGATTTTGTAATCAATGAAATCTCTCCGGACAGATTTACGGAGTTAGGTGCACCTGCTGACTGGAAATCTTCCATAGATAAGGACAATACCACAGCGGTATGTGTTTTTGCACGTCCGGGCGGAGAGTCCAACACCTATGCACAGGGTTCGGCAGTCAATGCGGCAGGCGAGAGCACGGGAAAGGACCCACTTGAACTGTCCGAGGACGAGCTCGCAGTGATTGATGCAGCCAAGGAGACCTGCTCTAAGGTTGTAGTTTTGTTAAACACAGGAAATACAATGGGAATTTCCGAGATAGCAGAGGGCGGTGCACATGAGGTTGACGGTATCGCATACATCGGCTGTATCAACGATTACCAGTGCACAGGTATTGTGAATGTTCTCACAGGTAAGGTGAATGCGACGGGTGCTCTCACGGACACTTATGTTGTAGACAACAATTCAATCCCTGCCGTACAGAACTTCGGCGGGGACTATTATGCAGACGCAGATATCGTGGCAGCTAACGCAGAGAACGGATATGACCCACGTTATCCTAAGACGGATATATCAAATGTCAGCAGTGCTAGCTCCTTCGGAGGCGGAGATGCAACCTACAGTGCTGGACAGTACATTGTCGAGGCTGAGGGCATCTATGTGGGCTACAAGTATTTTGAGACAAGATATTTTGACTCTATCGTAAATCCGTCATCGAACGCCGACTCATCAAAGGGCGCAACACAGGGAAGCACATGGAATTACAGTGACGAGGTAATTTATCCGTTCGGTCATACAATTTCATATCTCGACTATGAGCAGAATGTCAAGAGTGTGACGGTTGATAAGACCTCCGAGGGAAATATCACAGCGGTTATCGAGGTAAAGAACAAGAGCAGCCGGGACGGAAGGTTCCTTGCACAGTTGTATGTGCAGCAGCCATACACGGACTACGACAAGGCTAACAATGTTGAGAAGTCGGCAATCATGTTCCTCAACTCAGCCAAGGTAGATGTTCCGGCAGGTCAGACAAAGGAAGTAACCATAACGGTTCCTACCAAGTACCTTGCAAGCTATGACTACACAAACGCAAAGACATATATTTTAGATGACGGTGACTATTATTTTACAGCAGCAGCAGGCTCCCATGAGGCAGTCAACAATGTACTCGGCGCAATGGGTAAGACGGTTGCGGACGGCATGGACGCTCAGGCAGTCGGAACGGCAGTTGTATGGAATGGAAATAAGTCACTCGACACTACAACCTTTGCAATCTCACATGACACGGTTGTTACAAATGTGGCAGATGATGCGGACCTGAACTACTGGACAGGCGAGGACACGGTAACATATCTTTCAAGACAGGAGTGGGACGCAACATATCCAATCAACTACAACAAGGACGTGACTGTGACGATAGCTGACAGCCCTAAGAAGGACGAGTGGATTTCAGCGCTTCGCGGAATGCAGTACACAATACAGACGGATAACCCTGCCGAGGAGGGCAAGGACAACGGCGTAAGGTTCAGCACTGAGGATATTCAGTACGAACAGCTCAGCAACATAAATGACCCATATTGGGATAAGCTTGTATCATCAATCACCATCGACGAGGCAGTCGGTGCGGTTATCCACGGCGGAAGCCAGAGTGATGTCCTCACGAATGTTGACAACCCTGTCGTATTACAGAACGAAGGTGTAAATGGTTTTACATCGACATATACTGATGAAGTTACAGGAAAGACATATCGTTTCAATGTAAATTCACAGACACTCTTAGGCTCCTCCTTCAACCCTGAGCTCGCTTATGAGTGGGGTCTTGTAGAGGGTAACTCGGGACTCTGGCTTGAGAGATACGATGTGTGGGGCACAGGTCTTACACTCAGAAGAACTCCTTATAACGGACGTAACTATGAGTACATCTCAGAGGATCCGATGCTCACTAACAGAATTGGTTACGGCATCATCACTGGCTGCAACGAGAAGGGTATTTTAAACGGTGCAAAGCATATCGGCTTCAATGACCAGGAGCACAACCGTAACGGAGTTGCAGCATACATGAATGAGCAGAAGATGCGTGAGACCGATCTTAGAGGTTTCCAGGGCGCACTCGAGGACGCACAGGCTATGGCAGTGATGGTGGCATTCAACCGTATCGGTGCAACCAATGCTTCACATCATGTAGGCATGTTAAAGACAATCCTCCGCGATGAGTGGGGCTACACAGGTGTTATCTCAACGGATATGATGAACAACTCATACTACTTCACACCTGAGTCGATGATTATGGCAACAGTAACACAGGTAGCTGATTTCGGTGGAAATGATAACCATATCAACCTCGGTGACGGCGGTGTAGATGCTACATGGGCTTACATTTCAGAGGCTTCCGTGAAGAATGATGCAACACTTGTAAATCAGGCTCGTGAGAACCTCAAGTATCAGTTATATACATTTGCTAACAGCGCGGTAATGAATGTCTCAACAGTCAGGGTTGATACCTGGTGGGATAAGGCACTCAAGGCAGCACGCACGGTGAGCGGTGTGGCTACAGGAGTATTCGTGCTCGCATGGCTTGCATTCTCTCTCATGCCTGAAAAGAAGAAAGAGGAGGAATAAAAGATGAATTTTATGAAAAAACAGACCGCAGGAAGCGGTATCACATTTGTCGCTTTTGTTCTGTCGATAGTTGCCATTATTGTATATAATGTGAATATAAACAGCGCAGGATACTTTGAGAATGCCAAGGTGCCTGAGGCAGTTATGTACAATGTACTCGGAATTGTTTTTCTCGCAGTAATCCTTGTAATGTCACAGCTTTCACTTAAAGGGGCTGTAGATAAGGTTTTGACAATAGTATCCGATGCCTTGAGAATAGGCACACCTGTATTTTTCATAGCAGCGCTTATGAAGCTTGTTTCAAGCAGGGTACAGGGCTTCGCATTCATCTACTTCTCCAACGAGGAAGTTCTCCACGAGGTACAGACCGCAGAGAACATGTCATCGGCACACGGCACAATAGCCAATATCGTGCTCCTCGGTGTGACAGCGGTGGTTGCGATGATAGCAGCATTTTTCAGCATGAAGAAGACACAGAAGGCACAGTAATGATAATTCCTCCCGGAGCCGCAGCTTCGGGAGGACTATTCGATTATACACCATATTTATCAGTAACAATATTTTGCAGCCGCGTAAACGGAGGAATGGATATAGATGAGAAAATTAGACTTTAACGAAAACTGGTATTACAGACATCTTGATGTCAATGAAGAGGGAAAGAAAATAACATTGCCGCACGATGCCATGTGCCATGAGATGCGCTCGATGGACAGTAAGGGGCGCCATAATATCGGCTGGTTTGAGGGTTGTGACTATGTCTATTGGAAAACTTTCGACGCGCCGGCAGAATATGAGGGCAGCAGGCTTGTGCTGGAATTTGAGGGTGTATATCACAACGCAGAGGTGTATGTGAACGGACAAAAGGCGGCGTTCAGACCATACGGCTACACAAACTTTTATGTTGACATCTCCAAGCTGGTAAATTATGGGGCGGAAAATGAAATCCGCGTAATCGCACACAATTCCGACCAGCCGAACAGCCGCTGGTATACGGGCTCGGGTATTTACAGACCTGTATGGCTGTATATCGGAAAGGAAAACTTTGTCGATATAAACGGAGTAAAAATAAGAACACTTGAGTATGACAAAAAAAGTGATACCGCGTACATCGGAATTAAGGTCAATGCTGTCGGTGTGGAACAGATAGAGATATCCATTGAGGACCCGCGCGGTGAGCAGGTATACAGCGGAAAATTGCTTTATAATAGTGAGGCGGAGAATGGTTCACATGTCAGAACACGCAAGGTAAAGCTGGCAAATCCCGCTCTGTGGAATGTTGATACTCCGCAGCTATATACCTGCATCGTGCGCTGCGGTGAGGACGAGGTGCGCGAGCGCTTCGGTGTGAGGACACTCACTTGGACGACAGACAACGGAATTGCGATAAACGGTGAGCACGTCATTTTAAAGGGAGCTTGCATACACCACGACAACGGAGTGCTCGGAGCCTGTGCATTCCCGGAGGCTGAGGCGAGAAAGATAAGAATTCTCAAGGAGACAGGCTACAATGCGGTAAGATGTGCACACAATCCGTGCTCAAAGGCGCTCTTAGATGCCTGCGACAGGCTGGGTATGCTTGTCATGGACGAGTACACGGATATGTGGTACATTCACAAGAATGAGTATGACTACGCCTCGTACATGAAGGACTGGTGGCAGCAGGATTTGAGGGATATGGTTGAGAAGGACTATAACCACCCGAGTGTCATCATGTATTCGACCGGCAATGAGGTCGCCGAGACGGGACAGAAGGAAGGCATCAGGCTGACAGGACAGATGACAAGGTATCTGCACAAGCTTGATAAGACCAGACCTGTGACCTGCGGAATAAATATATTCTTCAATTTCCTGTACTCGATGGGTTTTGGCGTGTACAGCGATGAGAAGGCTAAGAAGGCTGCCGAGCAGTCGGACAGTAAGAAGAAAAAGACGGTCGGAAGCGAGTTTTACAACACGCTTGCCGGACTTTTGGGCGATAAGACCATGAAGCTTGGGGCGACATTGCACGGCTGCGACGTAAAGACCAGAGATGCCTACGCCAATATGGATATCGCGGGATATAATTACGGAATATTACGATATAAGCATGATTTGAAAAAATATCCTGACAGACTTATTCTCGGAAGCGAGACTTTCTGCAAGGACGCCTACAGCTTCTACGAGCTGGCAAAGCGAGAGAAGAGGATAGTCGGAGATTTTGTGTGGGCAGGCATGGACTACATCGGTGAGGCAGGAATTGGAGCGTGGGAGTATGAGGACTACGCACCGGCGGACGGCAGGGAATGTGGCTGGCTCACGGCCGGAAGCGGCAGGATAAATATTCTCGGCTTTGCAAACGGCGAAGCTGCATACACGAAGGTTGCACTTGAGAAGGAACAGGGCCCGTTTATAGCTGTAAAGCCTGTATACCAGCGCGGAAAGCACTCGCCGTCGGCGTGGAAGATGACCGATGCCATGGAGAGCTGGAGCTGGCGCGGCTGTGAGGGAATGAGTGCGGTTGTCGAGGTGTATGCGAGGGCAGCCGAGGTTGAACTTTTCCTAAACGGCAGGAGCGTGGGAAGAAAGATTTTAAAGGATTGTTGCAATACAAGCTTCAAGGTTCCTTATGAGAACGGTGAGCTCACGGCGGTATCCTACAATGCGCGCGGTGCAAAAATCGGAAGCTGTACATTGAGGACGGCATCGCAAAACACGGTTCTCACGATTAAGCCGGAGAAGGCTTCACTAAATAAGAAGGAACTCGGATACATCAGACTTTCATACACAGACGAAGCCGGAATATTAAAGCCGATGGAGAAGCATCACATAGCAATAAAGGTGGAAAACGGAACACTGGAGGGCTTTGGAAACGCATGCTCGTACAATGAGAGCGGATATTGGAAGAACACGACCAAAACCTACTACGGCGAGGCTCTTGCGGTGGTCAGGGCAGGAGACGGCGGCAGCGTGAAGGTGACTGTCACGGACGAGACGGGAGAGCACTCCATAGAGCTTCCGGTCAGATAAGGAGGAGCAGATGTTAAAGGTCAGAAGATTTACATGCGAGAATATGGCGGCGGGCTGTGTCACGGACAGGACGGCTCCTTCGTTTTCCTTTTCGCTGGACAGCGACAGGCAGGGAGCGGAGCTTAAAAGAGCCGTTATCCGCGTCGGCGACTGGGAAAGGACGACCACGGAGCAGATTGCGCTTGAGTATGACGGCAAGCCGTTAGAACCATACAGCATTTATAAGGCAGAACTTACCGTGTGGGACGATGCGGGTGAGAATGCACAGGCAGAGCTTAACTTCGAGACGGGAAAAATGAGTGAGCCTTGGACCGCAAAGTGGATTACCGATGGCGATTATCATTTTACGGAAAAAAAGGTGTCGCCCGTTCCGATGACATTCCGTAAGCGTTTTGCCACTGAAAAAAAGGTAAAATCCGCAAGAATATACGCGACGGCGATGGGTATATATGAGCTCTCACTGAATGGAAGCAAGGTCGGTGATGAGTTCTTTGCGCCGGGCTTTACCTCCTACAAATCAAGACTGCAATACCAGACTTATGATGTGACGGACAGCCTCAAAAAGGAGAATGAGCTTGTAGTGACCGTAGGCGGAGGCTGGGCTGTGGGCTCGTTTGTGTTTACCAGAAAGAACCGGATTACGGCGGATAGACAGGCGCTGCTTCTCGAGCTGAGGCTTGAATACGAGGACGGCTCGGTACAGGTTATGGGAACGGATACCGACTGGGATGTGACGATGCGCGGCAGCTACAGGGCAGCGGATTTCTACGACGGTGAGACCTATGACGCGACGGTTCGGCTTAGCGATATAGATTTTCACAAGGCGACGTTGGAGAGACTGCGCGTGCAGCCGGAAATATTTGCGGCGACAGGAGCTCCGGTGCGCGCACACGAGAGAATGGTCCCGACAGCGTGCAGTGAGACCAAGGAAGGAATTGTGTACGACTTCGGTCAGAACTTTGCGGGTGTTGTACAGTTGAAGCTCAGAGGAAAAAGAGGTCAGAAGGTGACGGTGCGCCACGCGGAGATATTAAAGCCCGATGGCACGCTGAACACTGCCTTCCTAAGAACCGCTAAGGCAACTGCGGTGTATATATGTGAGGACGGCGAACAGACCTATATGCCTAGACTCACTTACATGGGATTTCGTTATATCTGCATAGACGGAATTGCCGCGGAGAACGTGCAGGTGGCAGCTTACGCGCTCTATTCGGATATCAAGCGTGTGGGAAGCTTCTCCTGCTCGTCGGATAAGCTCAATCGCCTGCAGGAAAATATTCTGTGGAGTGCCAAGTCTAACCTCATGGACATTCCGACCGACTGTCCTCAGCGCGATGAGCGAATGGGCTGGACGGGTGACATTGCGGTGTTCGCGCCTACGGCCTGCTATAATTTTGACATGAGCAGATTTTTTGACAAGTGGCTCGCGGATATGAGGGCTGAGCAGCTAAGAACAGGCGGTATTCCAAATACCGTTCCGGCTCAGGGCTATGGTTTCCCGGCTACAATGCCGACAATGGCAATCGAGTTCTGGGGCGATGCCTGTGTCATGGTGCCTTGGGCTGAGTATCAGGCAAAGGGCGACAAAAAGGTGCTTGAGAGCTGCTACACCATGATGAAAAAGTATGTCGATGCGTGCCGTTTCTGGGCGGGGCTGTTAAGCTTCGGAAAGCACAGGTATCTGTGGAACACACCTTCCGTGCTGCATTTTGGCGACTGGGTGGCTCCCGATGTGCCACAGATGGCGCAGTGGCAGAAGAGAAGCAAGTGGACAGCCACGGCAAGCCTCAAGAACACGAGCGGGCTGTTGGCAGATATAGCGGCAATCCTCGGAAAGAATGAGGACGAGAAAACTTATAGACAGGTGAGCGAGCGGGCAGCAAAGGCGTACCGAGATATTCTCACAGACGGCAATGGAAAGCTTAACGAGGAGTTCCAGACGGCGTATGTGCTTCCGCTTTATTTTGGAATTTTTGGCGGAAAAGAGAAGGAAAACGCGGTCGACAATCTCGTGAAGCTTGTGCAGAAGAACAACTACTGCATAGGTACAGGTTTTCCGGGAACGCCGTATATTCTCTTTGCGCTGGCTGACAACGGAAGGGCTGACGTGGCATACAGGATGCTCTTTAACGAGAAATGCCCGTCGTGGCTTTACGAGGTAAAGCAGGGTGCAACCACCATATGGGAGCGCTGGGACGGACTTGACGAGAACGGCGAGTGCCCTATCGGTGACGACGGCACGGACATGATGATTTCCTACAACCACTATGCAAGCGGAGCTGTCGGCGACTTCATGTACCGCAGGATTGCCGGAATTGAGATGACAGAGCCGGGCTACAGGCGTTTTAAAATCAAGCCGGTTATGAGCGAACAGTTAAGCTCGGCGGTCGGAAGAGTTGAGACACCTTACGGAGAGATAGTATCCGACTGGAAGGTTGAGGACGGCACATTTATGATACATGTCCACGTCCCGGTTGGAACCGAGTGCAGTCTTGAGCTTCCCAACAAAAGCGTGGAGCGCCTGACTGGCGGAAACTACGACAGAAGTGTACGATTAGATTAGTTAGAAAAGAGGTTTAGTATGAGCGATAACAAAAAATCAATTTGGAGCAATCCGTTCTTATGCACGCGGGTAAAGTCGGACAATGTGAAGGTTCCGGAGATGCTTCTTGGATATTTTATAGGGCCGTTTGGAGCCCTGCTTTCATCGGGTATCTTTACAAGCATTTTGCAGAATTATTTTACCGATGTCCTGAAAATGGATCTGACCTTTCTCACGACTTTGCAGCTTATATCCACAATACTTATCGTGGTGGCAAACCTTGTTGTCGGACAGCTCATTGAGCGAACCAAAACGATGGCGGGAAAGGCAAGACCGTGGATACTTCTCTCGGCATTTACGATGTCCGTGGCGAGTGTCCTCATGTTCATCGTTCCTTTTGAGGGAACGGCTAAGATGGTGTGGATTGCGATAGCCTACAACCTCTTCTATGCGGTTGCCTATCCGATATACAATACAGCCAACTCAACGCTCATCCCGCTGTCGACAAGAAACAGCAAGCAGCGCGGTGTGCTCGCGTCCTTCACCAATGTGGCAGGACTTGGAGTTATGGGAGCAGGTTCCATGGTGTTCCCTATCCTTGTGTCATTTGTGCTCAAGGAAAACCAGCACCTTTGGTTTGTGGCAATGCTCGCGATAGCCATATTTGCGGCGTTAACGATATTTTTACAGTTTATGTTCACAAGGGAGCGTGTGACGGAGGAGCTTGCAAACGCCGCAAAGGAGCAGGAGAACGGCACGGCTCACGCACCGTCGCTTGGCAGACAGCTGAAGGCTGTTGTGAGCGAAAAGACCTGGTGGATAGTGATGCTGTTCTATATCGGATTTCAGTGGAGCGGCGCAATCAAGAACGGCTCAATGTCCTACTACTGTAAGTGGGTGCTCGACAATTCCTACACGGGCAGTGTGGACGCGTGGGGGGCATCGCAGTCACTTTTATCCATAATGGGTGCCATTCCTATGGCTGTTGCGGCAGTTGTGGTCATTCCGCTTTGCAATAAATACGGAAAGAGAATTATCTGCATGCTCGGCATGCTTCTCGGTGCGGTCGGCGGAGTAATAGCAATCATAGGCAACGGAAATATTGTTCCGGTAGCCATCGGTGTTGCCCTCAAGTGCCTCGGCTCCGCGCCTGCATGTTATATGATACTTGCGCTGCTTGCCGATGTCATAGACCACATAGAGTACAAGAGTCATATCCGTACCGACGGACTTACGATGTCGATTTACAGCTCCATCATGGTTGCGGGAACGCCGATATGTAACGCAATCTTCAGCGCCCTTTTAAAGGGCAGCGGCTACAACCAGAATGCCGACGTTGCGCTCGGGGTTCTCGGACAGACACAGGCTGCACAGACCGCAATCTCGGTGAGTTATATCTGGGTTGAGACCATAGCGTATGTGATATGTGCCGTGCTCATTTTCTTCTTCACAATCGAGAAAAAGCTTCCGCAGGAGCAGAAGGAAATAGAGAGCAGAAAAAATGGCTAAGGGCTTTTAACGGAAGAATTATTTTGATATAATCAGGGTATTGATGCTGTATGAAAAATATGGCTTTGGTACCCTGATTTTTATATAATAGAAAAATTCGTTTAAATTCCCTATTATATAAAATTTATTGGACAAGTATGAGATTGGTTTGAAAGTTTGAAAATAAAATTTTCAAACTACTTATTGGTGGCAGTACTGCAAGCAATGCTTGCAGTATGCAGGAGTATAAATATGATACGAATTGCATTGGTTGAAGATGATGAGAATTATCAGAAGGAATTAACTGAATATCTTAAAAGGTATGAGAAGGAGAGCGGTGAGAAGTTCAGCATATCCGTTTTTTCCGATGGGGACGAGATTGTGGAGAACTACAAGGCGGTCTACGACATCATACTGATGGACATTGAGATGACATTTATGGACGGAATGACCGCGGCGGAGCACATCAGGGAGTACGACTCGGAGGTCGTGATTATATTTATCACAAATATGCCCCAGTATGTTATGAAGGGGTATACCGTCGACGCTCTCGACTATGTGCTAAAGCCCGTGAGCTATTATGCCTTTTCGCAGAAGATAGACCGCGCACTGTCGCGAATGAAGCACAGGACAAAAAAGTATATCACGGTTCCGATAAAGGGCGGTATGAAGAAGTTCGATGTGTCCAAGCTCACATACATTGAGGTGCAGGATCATGACCTTGTCTACCACACAAAGGACGAGGATTTCAGGACGAAGGGTTCGCTCACCGAGGTCGAGGACGCGTTAAAGGGCATGAACTTTTTCCGCTGCAACAAGTGCTACATTGTCAACCTCGAGTATGTGGAAACTGTGCAGGACTATGACGTAAATGTGGGAAATGTGTGGATACAGGTGAGCCGCGCGAAGAAGAAGGCACTGCTCGACGCGCTCAATGATTACATGAGTGAGGTGAGCAAATGATGCCAAAGGAAGCTGTCAATCTTACCAACACCCCGGGCATATATTACTCTTTTGCCTATTTTATCAGCAGTTGTCTCTACATAAGCATGAATGTAAAGCGGAGAGGGAAGAGGCAGCAGGTGGGGATATTAGCTGCGATATTTGTCGTGCTCACCGCGTTTATATGCCTCACCGACCAGATTAACGTGATATTTTTCATACCGTGCATGGCGGTCGAGATATTTCTTATATGGCTGTCTATATACCTTTGCTGTAAGATGGATTGGAGGAAGGCAGCGTATTTCTGCATACGCGCATTTATTCTGGGAGAGCTGGCGGCATCGTTAAACTGGCAGCTTTTTTATTATGGGCTGAACAACTGGAATGTGGAGTTAAATCTGCTTTGGAGCACGGTTTTTGTCGTCTGTTCGTATGGAACGGTGTATGTGACGATGTATTTTCTCGAGAGGAGCTACCGCAGCGAGAACGCTACCCTGAACATCGGCAGAAGGGATTTGCGGATATGCGTGTTTATCGGTCTGCTGGTGTACATGATGAGCAACATGAGCTATATCTTTGAGAACACGCCGTTCAGCGGGCAGCTTCCGGGAGAAATATTTATCATAAGAACTCTTGTTGATCTCGGAGGTGTGGGTATTCTCTTCGCGTATCACATGCAGCTTCAGGAGGTCAAGATGAAGCTGGAAAACGAATTTTTGTCCAACACACTCCGCATGCAGTATGAAAATTATAAGCTCTCCGAGGAGAGTGTGGCACTTGTAAACCAGAAGTATCACGACTTAAAGCATCAGATTGCCACGCTGCGCGCCGCCGTAAACGAGGAGGAAAAGGAGGCGTACCTTGACCAGATGGAGCGCGACATTAAATGCTATGAGGCGCAGAACAAGACAGGCAACCGCATACTCGACACAATTCTCACCGCCAAGACTATACAGTGCCAGAACCACGGCATAAGCCTCACCTGTGTGGCGGACGGCAAGGAGCTTGAGTTCATGCAGCCGATGGACATAAGCGCCCTGTTCGGAAACGCGCTCGACAACGCAATCGAGAGTGTAAACAAGATAGGCGACCCGCAGAAGCGCCTTATCCATGTATCGGTCTCAAGGCAGAAGAACTTTCTACGCATCAAGGTGGAGAACTGCTACGAGGGCGAGCTGGAGTTCGAGAACGGAATGCCTAAGACCACCAAACAGGACAAGCGTTTCCACGGGTACGGCATGAAGAGTATACGGAAAATCGTGGAAAAGTATAATGGCTCCGTGACCGTGAACGCCAAGGACGGGTGGTTTGAGCTCAGGATACTTATGGTGGTGGGGTGAGGAAGGTCTCACCACTTGAATAATATATAAGATGATGTTGGGGTCAAATAAAGTTTTTTATTCGCCTTATCATTGACAGTACCTTGAAAATTTCGCACAGTTTTAAATATTTTTTCCTTTGACTGCCTCCGT
>CAMEEX010000049.1 GCA_945915235.1 uncultured Clostridia bacterium
GTATAGTGCCGGTTCATCACCTTCAATATTCTGTCGCTTCCCGACTGTAACGGAAGATGGAAATGCCTGCATATCTTCTTTGACTGCGCCATGACCTCAATGAGCTCGTCCGACAAATCCTTCGGGTGGGAGGTCATAAAGCGGATACGTTCCAAGCCCTCAATCTTCTCAACCATCTTCAAAAGCTCGGCAAACGACACCGGATTTTCAAGATTTTTACCGTAGGAATTAACGTTCTGACCGAGGAGCATGACCTCCTTCACCCCGTCAGCCACCAGCTTCTCTATCTCGCATACAATATCCTCAGGCTCCCTGCTCTTCTCTCTTCCTCTTACATATGGCACGATACAGTAGCTGCAGAAATTGTTGCAGCCGAACATGATATTCACGCCCGATTTGAAGGAATATTTTCTGTCCACAGGAAGCTCCTCAACTATCTGTGAGCTGTCCTTTAACACCTCGACAACCATCTTTCCGCTTTCGATGCGGTTATATATAAGCTCCGCAAGTCTGTAGAGATTATGTGTTCCGAATATGATATCTATAAATCTGTAGGACTCCTTGAGTTTTTCGACCACCTGCGGCTCCTGCATCATGCAGCCGCAGAGGGCAATCATCATGTTAGGGTTCTTCTTCTTATAATTGCCGAGCACTCCGAGATGTCCGTACACCTTATTGTTGGCGTTCTCACGCACAGTGCAGGTATTATATATGACAAAATCCGCATTCTCCGTGTCTGTCTCCACAAAGCCAATCTCCTTTAATATGCCGGAGAGTTTTTCGGAGTCACGGGCATTCATCTGGCAACCGAAAGTCACGGTGCACATGGTTAATTCTCTGCCAAGCTTCCCGGACAAAGCCTTAACGTACTCACGGCACTTTCCAATGAAGTAATACTGGCGTGCGACTTCGTAGTTCGGCTCACTCTTCATCTTCTCTAATAATTCTAAATCTATCTCTGACATTCTTATCTCCTTTATTTTTGCAATCATTTTAATATACACCTTATCCGTCAGGCTTGTCAAATACACTCTTTAAGATTATTTCAAGGGGCGAGGGGTTGTCAACCGGTTTTTTCTATGACTGCATTTTTTATTGACTGTTTACCAATATACATATATAATGATGAAAACAATAGTTTGCATAATCAGCAAAAATTTGACATATTGACAATAACAAAAACAAATGGTACTATGGTTACAAGATAAATGGTCGTTTTTGAGATGACTAGCGAAAACCCTCTTACCGTTTGGCAAGGGGGTTTTTTCTTTTGGATAATACAACTCAGATATTCGTTCCAGACAAGCCCTTTAAAAGCTTTGAAGAACAGATTGCAATTATGAAATCAAGAAATATCGCTGTACCCAACCAACAGTATGCCATCGACATGCTCTCATCATATTCATACAGCGCACTTATAAACGGCTGTAAAGATGCTTTTCTTGTTTCCGAAAATGAGGATACATACATTGACGGAACTAATTTCAATGACCTCGTCGACCTATATTTTTTTGACAATGATTTGAACAATATTATTCTGAAATATACAATATATATTGAAAACACATTAAAGACAAGGCTTTCCTATCTGGTAGCTAAAAACTATGGTGTTTACACTGATACTTCCGATATCAAATGCTCCAATCCCAATGATTATTTATACATAAAAAATTATAGCAATTCAACCAACAAAAGAAGTTCAACTTTAGGCTACATAAAAACAATCAGCCAAGCCCACCCTAACCTTATGATGAAGCATTATATGAGGAAAAAGAACCATATCCCTCCTTGGATAATTGTCACAAGTATTCCTTATGGTACGGCTATCGACTGGTACAGCATATTAAAAAATGAAGATAAATGTGCAATATGTAACCAGTTTATCAAAAACACCGCTCTTTCCCAAGATGAAAGAAAAGAGTTTTTCATTAAAGCGCTGGAAATTCTTCATAAATACAGAAACACCATCGCTCATGGCAGCCAGACGAGATACGTCGCACATGACTCAGGTATTCCCCAGCTGCCTAAGAAACAGACCCTATCTTTATTTGGAAAAGGACTGACTGAACAGGAATACAATAGAGGTATAGGGCAGAATGACTTACTGGCAGTTTTCTCAGTAATACTTACATTGCTCGGCGATGAAAAAATCGAGTATAATTTTATTGGTGACATTGACTGGCTCTTAGGTATTCATTTTAATTCCCACTACTGCACCCGGCATTTGAATAGTATTTATCATTTCCCTGAGGATATCCGAAACAGATTAACTCTCGTTTGGGAAAACAAACGCGGAGCTAAGATACATCAGTATTTCTCGTCAGGTTTTCACCTGAATATTATGTACCCTGACGACAGCCCACTTTTGGAAGCTGCCGTCACATCTGAATAGGATATTGATTTTATCACCGAAAGCTTTTACTACCCTCTTATCTGCCCGTCACCATATATAATGTACTTCGTGGTCGTGAGCTCATTTATACCCATAGGTCCTCTCGCGTGAAGCTTCTGGGTGCTTATGCCGATCTCCGCGCCGAAGCCGAACTCGTTTCCGTCGGTAAATCTTGTCGATGCGTTCACATACACGCACGCCGCATCAATCTCGTCCAAAAACCTCTGCGAGTTCTCATAGCTGTTGGTCACTATGGTCTCGGAATGGCCGGTATTGTTGGCATTGATATGCTCTATCGCCTCGTCAAGCGTGTCCACGGTCTTGAGAGAAATTATGTAGTCGAGATATTCCGTAGCGTAGTCCTCCTCTGTCGCCGGAATTATATATGAGTCAATGCTCTGCGAATACTCGTCACCTCTTATCTCGACATTGTGCTCCTTTAACATCGTGGCAAGCTTCGGTATAAAAGTCTTGGCTATATTTCTGTGCACGACGAGGGACTCACAGGCATTGCACACGCCGACCCTCTGTGTTTTCGCATTCTCGATAATTCTGAGTGCCATGTCAAAATCGGCGCTCTCGTCCACAAACACATGGCAGTTGCCCGTTCCCGTCTCGATGACAGGCACGGTGGAGTTCTTTACAACGAACTGTATAAGCCCTCTGCCGCCTCTTGGAATGATGACATCGACATACTCGTTCATCGTGAGAAGCTCCTTTACGCACTCCCTGTCAGTGGAGTCGATAAGCTGCAATGCATTCTCATCAATGCCGCAGGTCTTTAGCGCTTCCCTTATCACCTTCGCTATGGCAATATTCGAGTTGATTGCATCGCTTCCGCCCTTTAATATAACGGCGTTACCAGTCTTAAAACACAGGCCGAAGGTGTCAAGTGTCACATTTGGTCTGGACTCATATATGACGGCTATAACTCCAAACGGCACGCGCTTTTTTCCTATGAGAAGCCTGTTAGGTCTCTTCTTCATCGACAGAACCTCTCCTACCGGGTCATCAAGCGCCGCAACCTGGCACACGCCGTCAGCCATGCCCTCAATTCGCGACTGTGTGAGCGTAAGTCTGTCCAAGAGACCGCTCTTCATTCCATCTGCCCTTCCCTGTTCAACGTCTTTACGGTTTTCCTCTAAGATATAATCTGCATTAGCCCTTATCGCCTCAGCCACCGCAGAAAGCACCTCATTTTTCCTGTCGGTTCCAAGCTTTGCGAGACTTCTTGAGGCTTTGCGCGCGTTCTTTCCCATTGTGAGTATGTCTGCCATATCAATCTCCATTCCGCCACGGCAAAGGTGGCTCTGATTATAATTTTCGCTTATCAATAGTCCAGCTTTCTGTGTATGTCCTCCTCGGTGATTATCATATCCGGTCTTACATCGCTCTCCTGTGCCGGAATGTGCTCCAGAAGCTGATACTCATAGGCAAGTGCGGCCTTGTAAAAACTGTTTTTCTCAGACAAATATCTGTCATAAAAACCGCCGCCATAGCCTATGCGGTTATACTCCCTGTCAAAAGCAAGTCCCGGCATGCACATAAATCCCGTCCTCGAATAGTCCGGCTCCTTGCCGTTAATATCCGGCTCGTATATCCCGAAATACCCGGGGCTCAGCTCCGATATGTCGCTTATCTCATAAAATTCCATGTTCTTCCCGACAACCTTCGGGACGAACACCCGCTTCTCCACGCTGAGGCTGTAGTCGATAAGCATTATCGTGTCCACCTCGTTATTCATGCTCACATAGGTAAATATCTTCTCCGCGCGCTTATATTCCGGCACGGTTATGAGCTGTTCGAAAATCTGTGTGGACTTTGAAAACATATCCTCGCGTGTCATATTTTCGCGGTACAGCTTCATCTGCTTTCTTATCTCATTTTTCTCAAAGGTCGTATCCATATCCAAAACACCCCTTTTATATGTGTAAAAACGTCAAACATCAGTATCCGAAATCACCCGTAAGGCTGTCGTCCTCATCAATCCAGTCCTTGGTGTCAATCACCCTGAAATTCTCACTGTCATCGCGTATTATCACCGTCGATATGCCGGCATTCAAAATCATTCTCTTGCACATGGAACAGCAGTTGCCGTTCTCCACATAGCCGCCCTTCTCCATATCTATGCCGACCAGGTATATCGTGCTCCCGAGCATCGACTCCCTCGAGGCGCTTATGATTGCATTAGCCTCGGCGTGCACGCTTCTGCACATCTCATAGCGCTCACCCCTCGGAATTGACAGCTTCTGCCTTATACAATAATTAAGGTCAGAGCAGTTTTTCCTACCGCGCGGCGCCCCGACATAGCCCGTTGAGATAATCTCATCGTTTTTTACAATAACCGCTCCGTAATGCTTTCTAAGGCATGTTCCTCTCTGTGAAACTGCCTCCGCGATATCCAGATAATAGTTATTCTTATCTCTTCTATCCATGCCTTACCTCCACACTTTTTCACTTGATTGTGCTAAACCATTAAATTATAACATACTATCTTCACAGCATCAAATATTTTTTACTATCGCCTCGTAGACCTTTATTCCGTCGACCGCCGCCGAGGTTATGCCGCCCGCGTAGCCCGCGCCCTCACCGCACGGATATATTCCTCTTATGCCTGACGCCTGCAGTCTGTCGTCCCTGTTTATGCGTACTGGCGATGAGGTTCTCGACTCAACCCCCGCAAAGACCGCATCGGGATTGGCATAGCCCGGTATCTGTCTGTCAAAGCTTGTCACGCCCTCTATGAGTGCATCGCACAGAGCGTCGGGGAGAAGCTCCCTCAAATTTGCAGCCACAAACCCGCCTTTTATGCACGGCTTTATGGAGTTGTTTTTAATTTCCTCCTCGGTGGTTGCCCTGTTCTCCTTAAAATCCCCGAAACGCTGTACCGGTATCTTTCCGTTTCCGAGCTCATACGCCTTTTTCTCGAGCCTTCTCTGAAATTCAATTCCCGCTAAGACCTCATCGGAGCCAAAATCTTCACTTCCCACGGTCACTATAAGCGCCGAGTTGGCATTCTCACTGTCACGACCTGAATAGCTCATGCCGTTCACGGCAAGCATGCCCTCCTCAGATGAGGCATTGACAACATATCCTCCCGGGCACATGCAGAATGAGTACACGCCGCGCCCGTTGGAAGCCTTGTGCGTGAGCTTGTAGCTTGCCGGCATATAGTTCTCATATTTTCCGTCACCAAACTCATGTATGTTTATGAGCTCCTGCCTGTGCTCTATTCTAAGCCCCACCGCGAACGCTTTCTGCTCCATGGTCAGTTTGTTCTTCAGCATATAAAAGGTATCCCTTGCGCTGTGGCCTATCGCAAGCACAAGGCTGTCGCACGATATGAACTCCTTTTCCATGCCCTCAACAGTTATTCCGACAACGTGCTTATCATCGCTGCCCTCAAGGCTTATATCGACGAGCTTCGTGTTAAAGCGGACCTCCCCGCCGAGGCTCTCGATTTCCTTTCTTATGCTCCTTACAATGTCCACAAGACGGTCGGTGCCTATATGCGGCTTGGCATCGTAGGTGATGCTCTCATCAGCTCCGTGCTCCACAAATATCTCCAATACCTTGCTGATACGCCCATAAACCTCCTTGACCTGGGTGTTAAGCTTCCCGTCCGAGAAGGTTCCCGCGCCGCCCTCGCCAAACTGCGCGTTGGAGTCCGGATTGAGCCTTCCTCCATTCCAAAAATTGTTGACGGACTTTATTCTGTCCTCCACAGCCTTACCGCGCTCGACCACAATAGGTCTGTAGCCCGCACGCGCGAGCATGAGCGCGCAGAACATTCCCGCAGGTCCAAAGCCCACTATGATAGGTCTGTTGCCGTCCTTAGCTCTCACGGGCTCCGGCTGTACATATTTTACAGTTTTGCTTAACATAATATTGTTATTGTTAATCTTTTTTACAAGTTTCTCCTCATAAGACGCATTGACCGCTTTTTTATCCGCTCCGTACAGCTCGACATCTACCGAATAGACGACAAAAATATCCGGCTTATGCCTTGAGTCAATCGATTTTTTTACTATTTTATAGGAAAAACTATCTCCCTTAATCCGCAGCAGCTTGGCTATCTTTCCCTTCAACGATGCGTCAAGCTGCGCCACATCAAGAGAAGCTTCCGGGGAGATTTTTAACTGGTTTATTCTTATCACAAATTTATCCTTCCATTATCAGTATTGATTTTTGGTATACCATATATTATTTCAGAACCTATTTATAAAAACACGTTTGCCCTAAATTTCCCTTATATTCAAAAACGGCTGGAAATCCTCGGTGTCCGAACCGATTTTTCCTCCGAATTTAGAGATTAATGCCTCCATAATCTTGCGGAGAACGCCCCTGTCGGACAGATAATAGTCGACCGCATACACCTTCTTAACCGCGAGTGCTTCAAGTGTCTTAAAATCCTCGCCGCTCAGATTATCTTTCATATCCTCAAAGGTGACTGTCCCCTCGTCTACAGTTACCTCAAGAAGATTAAGCTCCGTCCACACCTCAAGCTGCTTCTCATTAAGAAAATCAAGTGCCCCGTGAAGCTCCTTCGCGCTCGTCTCATCAGGCAGCAGATACAAAAAGCTTCCCTCTTTCGGCTTTGAAGCAGAAGCTTTGCCGCCGGACTTGCCCTTTGACGTTCCGTGCGTATCAGAATTTGAACCCGTTTTGAAGGAAGCCTTTGTATTTCCTGTATTTCCTCTTGTGTTCTTTCCAACGAATTTTGAAGTGCCCTTATTGTATTTATCTTTCTTTGCAAAGCTCTTGGCTTTTGCAGCATTATTAGTTATCTTTTTCATTATGCCTCCGGATTATTTTATCTTTGAATTTTATTTTTGTTAAACTATCACTTATCTTTGTTTAATTTTTCACTTTTACAAACGGTCTCTATGACTCATTAACAAGTTTTCCGGTCATATGCTCCACGCTCAGCGAAAGACAGCACACCCTGCTGCCCGAACGCCTTATCTCGTCCTCTATGTACTCCTTATCGTCCGTAAATTTAAGGCACAGCTTGGTGCATATCTCCAATATCTTGTCCCTGTCCTCCACGAAAGCCATTCTGCCGAACACTATGACGCTGCTTATATTGAGCGCCCACTCGCCTTCCTTTCTGTAGCCCTCATCGTACACGCAAAAGGACGCTTTATCACATCTCTTTATTGCATCTATCTTGTGCCCCTCTCCGGCTCCGTGAAAATACAACTTGTTTTCCTCTTCGCTGTACCAGTAATCAACCGGTATGCCATAGGGATATCCGTCATCGCCTATAAGCGACAGTACGCCCCTTGGCTGATTTTTCAATATTTTCACACACTCCTCGTGGCTTAATTCCTGCTTAAATCTTCTCATTTTTCTGAACATGGTTGTAATCTGCCTTTCTTAAAATAAAAGTATATCTTTGTTGTATTCCTGATATCCTAAAACATATCTCCTCTTTAATTTGTGAAACTATTATTCAATATATTTCCTATCTGCTATTTCCCAATATCCTGTTTTAGGGGAACCGCACCGTACTATAACTCCCTGCTCTCTCAGCTTTTTTATATTCACTTCAATATTTCTGCTTGCTACTCCAATCTTTTTTGCCAGCTTCGATGCAGAAAGCCTGTTGTCCTCCGCCAATAATTTTATTATCTTTTTCTGTGTATCATTCAGTTCACATTTTATATGCTTTTCCGTTGGCTCTCCAGAGTTCTCCGATGGTTCTCCGATATTCCCCGATAGTTCTCCGATGTTCTCCGATGCTTTTCCGATGTTCTCCCCACTCTGCTCCACACTAACCACTCCCCTGAACAATTCCACCCGAAACATATTGTCAAATTCCTGCACCCTTGGCTCAGGGAGCCCATATTCCTTCGCACCGTTGAATATCCTCTTTATTCCGCTGCCCCACGCCTCTACAAGTCCCATCTGACTGAAAATGTTCGCGATACCCTTATTGCGGATTTTAGAATGTCCGCTCATTACCTCCTCATATGTCAGACCGTTGTACAGTCCTCCGGGAGAAGTCACCTCGAGGCGGTCGTCGTATATCGCGACCTGTATGCACGACTCGTCCAACAGATTTCTGTGGCAGTGAGCATTTATAATCATTTCCCTGATAGCCTCCGGCGGCAGTTCATACCTTTCCCGCCGCACCAGACCATCTATCGTCGCGCCGAGTCTGATATTACGCAGAACAAAATCCACTGCCTCCTCAATCTGGGAATAAACCGGTCCGGTGAACTCTCTCTTATCAAGAAATACGGTTCTATCCGTCCCCTTAAACACGGCACACTGTGTTTTTGAAAACGGAAAATAATCCGATGTAAGAAGAGCATACGCATTGGTCGCAAGGAGCTGCCCGTCACTTTGCTTCAATATCTTCCAGTTTATCAACTGTTCCTTCTTTACCACATGCTCTGCCATGCCCGCTTTCCTGCGGAATTTCTCAATATCCGCGCACAGCCTGTCCGTCGCCTCCTGTGTAACCTGATAGCCGACGCAGGTAAGCTCGTCCCACGAAATACGTGCGCCCTCCATCTCCAATTCCTTAATCTTTTCAGGAAATGCAAGTCTTGACGTTCCCGCAACCCTGATATATGTTCCCGCTTCCTTACCTTTTGATTTCAAATAATACGGGCGGTTTTTTCCAGCCTCCACAGTCACCACAATAATATTCTTTCCATCTACAGTCTGCGGTTCAATATCGGGAATAATCTGAGGCTCGCACAAGTCCGAAACGGCATTGGCAATACTGTCCATAATCTGAAACAATTCCATATTATCCACGCCCACAACCTCACGCGTCCTGTCATCGATTCCTATAAACAGTCTGCCGCCCTGCGTGTTGGCAAAAGCCACTATCGTTTTCATATATTTTTCGCTTTTGTCCGGTACAGATACCTTGTACTCGACATTCTTTGACTCACCCGAAAACCTTGCCTTTTCTGCCACCGTCAAACCTCCCTTGCACTAACCAATATACTTCCAGTCTCATCTTATCCTCAAATCCCATAAAAATTTACATATAAGATAATTATACCATAAACCCTCCAAAAAATCCACGCCAACTCCGTCTTTTGGGAAAATTTGAAAATTTGCCACCATATTTGAGGAAAAACTATATTGTAGAATAACTTAAAAGGCAGCCCTGCCGCACCGCATGACTGCCTTTAATTTTCATACCCTAATTATTTTTAATCTGCTCCATCAGATGCATAAAGTTCTTCTCCGCGATAATCGCAATCCCCTGAGCCTCATCTCCTAAAACAATAAGGTTATCGCCCGGCTCGATGTTAAAGACCTTCCTCGCCTTAGCCGGAATTACAATCTGTCCTTTGTCGCCGACTTTGACCACTCCGAACATGTGCTTGCCCCTCGGCGGAACATTGAGCCCCTCCGGACCCTTCTCATAGTTGACTAAGTCGTCCATGGACACATTGAACACGTCCGCAAGCGCCCTGCATTTTCCGATGTCTGGAAGAGCCTCACCCGTCTCGTATTTTGACAAAGTCTGCCTGCTCACTCCTATCTTCTCGGCAAGCTGCTCCTGCGACATTCCATTCAGTTTTCTAAGAGAGATAAGATTATCGTGAAACATATCCTTTTCCTTTCCTTATTACCGGAATACTCCTGTAAAACACGCAAACACCTACAATATAATTATCACCGTTTTTTAATTCAATGTTCGGGACGATTATCTGAACTCAATGTAACGAAACGTGCTTTTTTTGTAACGAAAAATTCCCTGATGCATATCCGCTGCTCCACGCCCACTGTAAATTGTAGCCGCCGCAGCACCCGTCGACATCGAGCACCTCCCCGCAAAAATACAGACCTGAACACAGCTTCGACTCCATCGTGGACATGTCCACCTCGTCAAGCCGCACGCCTCCGCTGCACACCTGAGCCGAGGCGACGTCCCTATACTGCACCACCTTTACGGTAAAATGCTTTAAAAGCCCCGCAAGCTCTCCGGTGCGCCCACCCGACTGCTTAATCAATAAATTCATAAGCTTCTTGTTGACAAGCCCGGTAAGAAGGTCGCAAAGCTCATGCCTGCTGCTTTTGCCGCCGTTTTTCTTATCTGCATCAGCTATGTGTGCTCCGTCCTTTATTTTATCTATGTAAGCCGCAAGCTCCGCCTCATTATACTCCGGCATAAAATCGAGCTCCGCCTTTACGCTCCTTCCCGCCTCAAGCGCCGCAACCGCATAGCGGCTCACCTGAAACACCGGTATTCCCGATATTCCGCTGTCGTTAAGCTGAAGCTCACCCGTATCGGAAGCCACACATTTTCCGTCTATCAGAATTCTCACACTTCCCTTTGCTCGCACACCGGCAAGCTCCTTAAAAAAGCTGCCCTCACAGCCTAGCGCAACCAGCGCCGGGAGGGGCTTCACGATATGGTGTCCGAAACGCGCGGCTATGTTGTAGCCAAGAGCACTGTTGTCCGCGCCCTTGCCCTTTCCTGCCATTCCCTGATTGCACACGCCGCCCGCCGCGGAACCCGTCGCCACAATGAGCTTTTTGCAGACGCAGGACAATCTGCCGATGAACACATTTTCTATCTTTTTGCCATTCCCCGATGGCTTTCTGTTTTCGTTCTTCTTTCCCTCAGCTCTCAGATTTTCCGCCTGCGCGTCCCTTAGGTTCCCGGAAATTGCAAACTCAGTCCCGCTTTTTTTCACGGAGTCTATCTCGCAGCCGCATATAAGCTCGACGCCATATTTTACAAGGCACTGTCTCAGGCAGTCGAGCACCGAGGACGCCTGCTCGCTGTACGGGTAAACATAGCCGTCCCTGTCCCTGACCAACATTCCCTCCTCACGGAAAAATTCAGTGACAGCCTTGGAATCAAAGCGCTCTATCACGCCCATGATATCCTCAGTGCTGCCACTGTCCGTGTGGTAACAGCTATCATCAAGCCTATAGTTGGTCAGATTGCACTTGCCGTTTCCGGTAATCAGAAGCTTCTTTCCGGGTCTTGCGAGCACCTCCAAAAGTGCAACCCTGCTTTCACCTGCTTTACAGCCCTTTTCGTCACTGCCGGCTGTAGCGCCTGCTTTCGCCGCCTGAATGGCAGCCATCATGCCGGAAGCCCCGGCTCCAATCACAACAACATTATATTTCACGAAGTGTGGTCCTCCAAAAAATCGTATAATTCTTCTAAATCCTTTATCTGCATGCCGACATATATTTCCCGCTGCAAATCGATAGGCAGGTCCGTCACGTCAATATCGGTATAGTCGTATATTGTAACAAAATCCTCGTAGTAGACCACGACCCGCCCGTCAAGAGCATACAGTATAAAGTTCTCCGTCGCACTGTAGGTCGGCGCATCGTAGCTTTTCCTCACCACAATCCTGTTTGTCGAAAATTCGACAAGATTGACCGCACACAGCCTGCGGCTTATATCCTCCTCATCGGGATTTTCCATATAATTTTTGAGCGTCTCCGCATAGGCTGTCCTGTTAAGCCCTAAAATCTCTATCGACGGCACCACTGTATGGCTCGTTGTCATGTGATTGTTGATATTGTACTCTTCTATCACAAGCTCCGTGTCGCGTTTCACAACAGCCTCGTCCGCGGCAGCAGCCTCGCGCGCCTCGTAGTAGTCCTTCGCAGGCATGGTCTCCCTGTTTCCCTTGGTCACGGCATAGTAGCCTATACAGTAGCAGGTCACGAACAATGTCGTAAGAGTAACAAAGCAGATAATATACAATTTCCGCATTCTGCACGTCCTTTCCGCAAATTGCTTTTAAATAGCTGCCCTGCCACCCTGCAAACAGAGGTTGAGAACAGTTACTTTTTTGTATATTGTCTGCTTAATTTTATTATTTTATTCTGTCACCTGTAAAAAAATAAGGTATTGAGTCAAAGAACGGAATCGAGAGCTCTCCCTCGTTCTTGTCCTCCAAGTATAACATTCCGTCCTTGTCCATGAACTCACCGACAAACTGGCGGCATATACCGCACGGGTAAGCGTACTCGCCCGTCGAGCACACCACGGCAAGAGCCTTAAAGTGCTTCGCGCCCTCGGACACCGCCTTGACCGCTGCCGTTCTCTCGGCGCATATGGCAGCTCCGTATGAGGAGTTCTCTATGTTGCAGCCGCCGAAAATTCTTCCGTCATCCGTCAGAATGGCAGCCCCCACGTTGAACTTCGAATACGGTGTGTATGCATTGTTCATGTATTCCTTAGCCTTATTTATAAGTAATTCTCTTTCTGTCATGTAAAAACCTCCAATATCACTTAGTCTCTTGTTATCCCTACAGCGGCAAGAATCTCCTCCTGCCCCTTCTCCATGACCGCTGCCTCCTCCGGGGTTATATGGTCATACCCGAAAAGGTGAAGCATGCTGTGGGCTGTGAGGAAGGCGAGCTCCCTCTTAGGCGAATGTCCGTACTTCTCTGCCTGCTCGTACACCTTCTCCACGGAGATAACGATATCGCCGAGCATCAGCTCTCCGCTCTCCGGGTTGAAGCAGTCGTCCCTCTCCTCAAGGAAATCAAACTCCCCCGCCTGCTCATAGTCCACAAGCGGGAATGAGAGAACGTCCGTTGGATTGTCAATGTTTCTGAACTCTTTGTTTATCGAATGTATCGAGTCGTTGTCGGTCAGCACCACACTCACCTCAGCCTCATAAGGGCAGCTCTTGTAGTCCATTGCCTGATTGATCACGTCCTCGATAACCTTTTTATAGTCAAAATCGAAATCGACCTTGGTCTCCTCTTCTATGGTAATTGTCATTTCTTACACCTCGTTTTCTCGTATTCATCGTATGCCTTGACTATCTTCTGCACAAGCGGGTGGCGCACAACGTCGGAGCTTGTCAGGCGGCATATTCCAATCTCTTCCACGTTCTTTAACACCTTCAGCGCCGTGTCAAGTCCGCTCGCCTGGTCGTGCGGAAGATCCTTCTGCGTCAAATCCCCCGTTATGACGACCTTAGAGCCGAAGCCTATTCTCGTCAGGAACATCTTCATCTGCGCCGGCGTGGTGTTCTGCGCCTCATCGAGAATAATGAACGAATTGTCGAGTGTCCTTCCTCTCATATATGCGAGAGGCGCAACCTCTATAAGCCCCTTCTCCATGTTGTGCTGAAAACTGTCGGCACCCATAATCTGGTAAAGCGCATCGTAGAGCGGTCTGAGGTAAGGGTCAACCTTGCTCTGCATATCTCCCGGAAGAAAGCCCAGCTTCTCACCCGCCTCTATCGCAGGTCTTGTTAGGATAATTCTTCCCACCTCATTGTTCTTGAAGGCATTTATAGCCATCGCCATCGCAAGATATGTCTTACCCGTTCCGGCAGGTCCCACACCGAACACTATCATTCTCTTTTTTATCGCGTCTATATACTGCTTCTGTCCGATAGTCTTGGGCTTGATAGGCTTGCCGAGCACCGTTCTGGCCACGACATCGGCATCAAGCTCTGACAGAGCCTCAGCCTTATCCTCAAACGCAAGGCTTAGCGCGTAGTCGACATTCTGCTCCGTTATCACATTTCCCCTTTTTGACAGCTCAAGAAGCTGTGCGAACACGGCTGCCGCGCGCTTAACCGCCTGCTCGGCACCCACGAGCTTAATCTCGCTGTCCCTCGCTATGATCGTGACCTTGAGTGTCCTCTCTATCTTTTTGACATAGGCATCACAGCTCCCGAATATATTGCTGCTGTGCTCTGCCGGTATATCCAGCACATTCTCAATTATACTCAATCCCAATTTCCTCCCTGCCGCACTCGGACGCTATGACATACACCGTGCCCGACATCTGCGCTTGTTCATCGTTAATTGTTATTGTAACATTATTTTCTATAATTTGAATACCCTTTTCTTGCAATTTTTCCAGATAATTTGAAAATTTTTCGTTCAGAATACCCTCGATCTCCTCGTCCGTATAGACAGCCTCCGAGAGCGTATACTCACTGTAATAGGTCGCGTCCGCGCCAAACGGCAGATAAAAGTTCTGGTAGAGACACAGATTGCCGCTGCTCGTCACGACATCGCTGTGCTCATATTTTTCCCTGTAAAAATCAAAGGCAAGCGACCTGTTAAAAAAACGAAGTCTCACACTTTTATAGCTGTTCCCCGTATACTCTTTTTTTATGTATGTGCGCGAAACCGCGTCCGCGTACTCAAGCCCTACAAGAAGCTTCACCTCGCCGTCCGCATACACTGCCTCCTGCTTTATCGGCTCGGAGGACTCATTGAGCGTCGTCACTATCCCGCTTATCAGTACATCTCCCTTTTTGACCGCGCTCGACGGCTTCACCGCGGGCGTACCGTTTCTGGCGATTATGCTGTAGACCGTCCCGTCGTACAGCGCAACGATATTCGACGGGCTACCCTCCGGCACATCTACGACCTCATCTGAGTTCTCCCTCACATCTATGTCGAGCGATGTCCCGTGTATCGCCACCGACACCCATATTATGTCGTCAAAATCCCGCCTTATCTGCGCCTCGAGCGCCTCACAGTCGATGCCGCTTATCCTCGCGCCGTAGGTTATTCCGTTGTCGCTCAGATATTTGTACAGCGTGTCATCTGAGTTCATATAATTTCCGTCAAGCCTTATGTTCCAGATAAAACGCCCGAGCACCAGCATGACCGTCACGAACAGAACCACGCCTGCGATAAAAAACTGATGCTTCAATATCTCCCTCAGCACAAACGGAAATCCTGATTTTTTCACGAGCCTGATATGAGGTCTGGTCTTTCTCACAATCGGCTTCAAATTATAAAAATCCTCTATCGACGTCGTGAATGTGCATCTTTCCTCCCCCGGATACATGCTGTGCACGAGTATTCCACGGTTCGCGCACAGATTAAAAAAGCGCTCCGAGCACAGCGCATCTATCTCCAACTGTGTATACCCCTTAAACCACAATACTCCCATATTCTCCCCGATTTCCCACAGACTACTTTAGCTGGATTGCCTTTAACTGCCCGCATATCATTATCTCGTTATCGCCATAATACTCCACATACATTCTCTCACCCGTCACAACGATAAAGCCCTTCTTTACCCTGAGCTTTATAAGAGCGGGTCCGAGCTCCTTCACAGCCTCAACTCCCTCGACAAACAGTTGTCCATTGCCGACCGTGGTGAGATTGTACTCCTTATAAACCGCATCTCTTGGGATAAACAGCGCCTCAAACAGCTCCTTCTTACTTCTCATCATCACCTCATGCGGTATAATTCTCACAAGTATAATATGATGAAAATAGCATAAAAATGCAAAAAAATATGACAGACGCATAACACGTCTGTCATAAAATACACTTGTACCTCGCCGATAGAAACTACCGGCTCAATATACAATTATTAGTTGAACTTACGCTTTCTAGCAGCCTCTGACTTCTTCTTACGCTTAACGCTAGGCTTCTCGTAATGCTCTCTCTTGCGAATCTCCTGCTGGATACCTGCCTTAGCACAGTTTCTCTTGAATCTGCGTAATGCACTATCTAAAGACTCATTCTCTTTAACGATTACATTTGACATAGCTCACACCTGACCTCCCTCCAGTTGTAAATTGTGCTTCAACTGTTTGGGTTTTTACGCACACTAGACATTATATCATAAAAAAGCTGTACGTCAACTCTTTTTTGAATTTTTGTATAAATTTTTGATTAGAGCTGCTCCTCGAAAGTCTTTTTAGCCTGCTCAAGTGCCGCGTCAATTCCGACAGGGTTCTTTCCGCCTGCCTGTGCCATATTCGGACGACCGCCACCGCCGCCGCCTACCATTGCAGCACATGCCTTGATGATGTTTCCTGCATGAACGCCCTTCTTTACAGCGTCGTCCGTAGCTGTGACAATGAGGTTCACCTTGTCTGCGCCCTGTGATGAAGCTAAAACTACAACACCTGTTCCAAGTTTCTCCTTGAGAGAATCTCCGAGGTTACGAAGTTCATTCATATCTACGTCTGCAACCTTGACGCCGAGGAATTTCATTCCCTTAACTTCGACAACATTGTCCATTACATTTCCGAGTGCATCATTTGCAGCCTTAGCCTTGAGTGACTCATTCTCCGCCGTAATTGCCTTAACCTCTGCCTGAAGATGTGCAATCTTGTCATTTACGGCAGCAGGTGTACACTTAAGAAGCTTAGCTGCCTCCTCGAGCTGCTTCTCAATATCCTTATAATATGCGAAAAGTCCATCGCCCGTGAGAGCCTCTATTCTTCTCACGCCGGCAGCTATACCGGACTCAGATAAAATCTTAAATGCCGTGATGACGCCTGTGTTGGCTACATGTGTACCACCGCAGAATTCCTTTGAGAAATCTCCCATGGAAACCACGCGGACTGTATCGCCGTACTTCTCACCGAAAAGAGCCTTAGCTCCTGTTTTCTTGGCGTCCTCGATGTTCATAACCTGTGTCACAACTTCAAGATTCTCAGCTATCTTCTCATTTACAATAGCCTCAACCCTGTCAAGCTCCTCCTGGGTCATGGCTGAGAAATGTGTGAAGTCGAAACGGAGTCTGTCAGATGTTACAAGTGAACCGGCCTGCTCTACATGTGTTCCGAGTACAACGCGGAGTGCCTCCTGTAAAAGATGTGTTGCACTGTGGTTCTTAGCTGTTGCTGCTCTCTTACCCGCATCTACGCTGAGTGTTACCTTGCCGCCTACACGGAAGGTTCCGCACTCAACAACGCCGACATGTCCGATTCTTCCGCCCTTGAGCTTGATGGTATCAATCACGTTAAAGCTTGCCCCGTCAGCGGTGGTTATGACTCCGACATCCGCTGTCTGGCCACCCATTGTTGCATAGAAAGGTGTCTCATCTACGATGATTGTTCCCTCTGTACCCTCAACAAGCTCGTCGACAAGCATTGTATCGGTTGTAAGAACAGATATAACGGAATCATGAACAAGTCTGTCATAGCCTACGAACTTCGAGGTGATTGAAGTATTGATAAGATCATATACAGTAGCGTCTGCGCCCATGTAGTTGGTCTCTGTTCTCGCATTTCTCGCTGTCTGCTTCTGAACCTCCATAGCCTTCTTAAAGCCCTCCTCGTCAACCGAGAAGCCCTTCTCCTCGAGGATTTCCGTAGTTAAATCCACAGGGAAGCCGTATGTGTCATAGAGCTTGAATACATTCTCTCCCGATAATTTCTTAGAACCCGACTTAACAAGCTCCTCCTCCATGTCGGCAAGGATTGCAAGACCCTGGTCGATGGTCTTGTTGAACTTCTCCTCCTCAGTTGTGAGAACCTTGAGAATATACTCCTCCTTCTCAGCAAGCTCAGGATAACCGTCCTTCGACTCGTCGATAACGGTCTTAGCAAGCTTTGCAAGGAAAAGTCCCTCAATGCCTAAAAGTCTGCCGTGTCTTGCAGCTCTTCTTAAAAGTCGTCTAAGGACATAGCCTCTACCCTCGTTGGAAGGAATGATACCGTCGGAGGTCATAAAGGTTACTGAACGGATATGGTCTGTTATAAGTCTGATGGATACGTCCTTGTCTGCATCTGTCTCATACTCAACGCCCGCTATCTCGCATATCTTGTCGCGGATAGCCTTCATGGTGTCAATATCGAATACGGTGTCAACGTCCTGAACGACAACGGCAAGTCTCTCAAGACCCATACCTGTATCTATGTTCTTCTGCTTGAGCTCTGTATAGTTGTGGTGTCCGTCGCTCTCGAACTGTGTGAATACGTTGTTCCATACCTCCATGAAACGGTCGCAGTCACAGCCTACCTTACAATCAGGCTTGCCACAGCCGTACTTGAGTCCTCTGTCATAGTAAATCTCCGAACATGGACCGCAAGGACCTGCACCGTGCTCCCAGAAGTTATCGCAGTCACCGTTCTCATCGCGGTAGAAACGTGTAATCTTCTCTGCTGGAACACCAACCTCCTTGTTCCAGATGTTGAATGCCTCATCGTCATCTGCATAGATTGACGGATAGAGTCTGTCAGGGTCAAGACCTATAACCTGTGTGAGGAACTCCCATGACCAGTTGATGGCCTCTCTCTTAAAATAATCACCGAATGAGAAGTTCCCGAGCATCTCGAAGAAAGTGAGATGTCTTGCAGTCTTACCTACATTCTCGATATCACCTGTTCTGATACACTTCTGACAGGTCGTGACTCTCCTTCTCGGCGGAATCTCCTGTCCCGTAAAATATGGTTTAAGCGGTGCCATACCGGAGTTGATCAAT
>CAMEEX010000050.1 GCA_945915235.1 uncultured Clostridia bacterium
ACTTAACTCTCTTATTGCATCTTTTTTATTCATAAATATTCAAGTAGCTATAATTATATTACCTATAAGTAATATTTGCAAGCTTTTCCTTTCCTTACGCTCTATATAATCCCCATTTATGTGCCTTTAATTTATCAGTGTTATCACAATGTACATATAATATTACATAGGTATTATATAATACATTTGGTCTGCATAATATATCATTAGTATCATAGAACATATTATCATTTCTACATTTTTAATACAATAAGAAACTCAACATTTACAAATAAATTCTGTACTTTCTGGTTACGGCAGCACCACGTCCGCGTCTCCCGACATCTCCCCTGCACTCTGGTCACCGTTACTTGGAATGGTGACATTCATGTCGCCGCCTGTGCCTGAGGCGTTGGCGTCTCCGCCTGCCGAGCCGGCATTCTTATCGCCGCTTATGCTGGACACGTTGGTATCTTCGCCTACGGCGCCCCATGCATTTCCATCTCCTGCGGCTGTTCCGGACGCATTGGTGTCTCCGCCTGCCGCTCCCGCGGCATTGGTATCCCCTCGGGTCGTGCCCGATGCGTTGACGTCTCCACCCACTGTGCCCCATGCATTTCCATCTCCTGCGGCTGTTCCGGACGCATTGGTGTCTCCGCCTGCCGTGCCCGCGGCATTCGAATCCCCTCGGGTCGTGCCCGATGTGGAGGCATTCGTATCTCCGACTGCACCGGAGGCATTTCCATCGCCCTTCGTTGACGAGGCAGCTTCACCGTCTCCTCCGTCACCGTTATAGCTCTTATCTCCGAGGGCGTTCTGTATATCCTCGATTGCGGCGGTTGACTCCTGTTCGGCATTGCCACGGTTGTCTATAATGCCATCGGTAAGCTGATCCGACACAGATTTTTTATCATCATATCTAGTATATTCGGGAAATTCCTTCAGCTCGAGTCCATCATGTATCTCCTGCATGAAGTTTTTCCATATCGTCATCGGGTAGGTTCCACCCGTGAGATTGGCTATCCTCTTTGGAATGTCGCAGCCGACCCACACTGCCGTGGTGTAGTATGCCGAATATCCCACCGTCCAGCCGTCCTTGTTGTCGGTCGTGGTTCCCGTCTTTACGGCGACTATCGCATCGTCAAGCTGAGCGCCCGTGGCAATACCGTGCTCGACGCCATATTGCAGCATGCTGCTCACCATTCTCGCTGCATTTTTGTCATAAACTACCATATCGCTGCCGCCGTTGTCCACAATCGTGCGTCCCTTTGAGTCGGTTATCCTCATCACGGCTGTCGGCTCGCGGAAAACTCCGTCATTTGCAAGCGCGGCATATGCCGATGCCATCTCAAGCGAGCTTGCCCCGTAGCTCCACCCACCCAGGCATGCCGCCATGTAATGCTCGTCCTCACCAATCTTTCTAAAATGCATGCGCTTCACAAATGACATTCCGTACTCCGGCGTGAGCTGTTCAAAAAGCTTCCACGCCGCCACGTTTGATGACCATGCAAGCGCCTCCGTCAGCGTAATCTCACCCGGATATCTGTTCTCAAAATTCTCAGGTCCGTTCTCCATCGGCGAGTCATCGATAAACTCATCCGGATTATGTCCCAGTCCAAGATACGGCGCATAGACAACAAGCGGCTTAATCGAGCTGCCCGGCTGTCTGAAGCTCTGATACGCGCGATTGAGCGTGTAGCCCGGGAGCCCCTGATCTCTTCCCCCCACTATCGCCGTTACATAGCCGGTTGCGTTGTCTATGCAGACAGCCGATGCCTGCAGCTTGTAAACGCCCTCATCGTTTTTTTCAGTGCTCCACGAGAGTACATCGTCGACGTTGTCCATAAGAAGCTGCTGTTTATCCATGTCGATGGAGGTATATATGCGATAGCCGCCCGTAAAAAGAGTTCTCTGATATTTTGAATAGTAGTCATCATATAGCTGATTATAGGCCGTCTCATCATCCTCATCCACAAACTGATACCTGAACTCAAATCCTGTTGCTTTCATAAGTGAGCGCGTTGCACAATAGTATACATATGTCTCCACCGAGTCGTACTTTTCGGCCTCGGAAGGACTGAGCATAATCTCCTCAGCCAGCGCCTCCTGATACTCCTCATCGGAAATACATCCGTAATCGTTTAAAATTCCCAGTATGTAATCTCTTCTCTCGACAGCCTTATCCAGATGCTCAAAAGGATCGTACTTTGAAGGGTTGTTCGGTATCGCGGTGAGCAGAACCAACTGTGAAATCGACAATTCCTGCGTCGTCTTGCTGAAATATCCCTGTGCCGCTGCCTCTATTCCGTACAGACCATTGGCAAAATATATATTGTTTATGTAGAACTCCAGAAGCTGCTCCTTGCTGTAGCGTTTCTCAAGCTCCATTGAGAGAAATATCTCGGTAATCTTTCGCTCCCAAGTGACCTCCTGCGAGAGGTATATGTTTCTTGCCACCTGCTGGGTTATGGTGCTCGCCCCCTGCGCCTTGCTCTTTGTCCTGAAATTTATAAGACCTGCCCTTATTATCGCAGAGATATCTATACCGCCGTGCTTGTAGAATTTTCTGTCCTCAATGAGAACGAAAGCATCTTTTACAACCTCGGGGATTTTATAAGAGTCGAGATAGTACAGCTCCTTCACGCCGCTGACCGTCGTTATCTCATCGCCATTTATATCATATATAATACTTGTCTCCGTGCTCCTGAAGTCAGAGAGCCTGCTCTCCGCGGCAATCGCCTTTGCATTTCCAATGTACCCGGCAACAACAGACAAATAAGGGCTGACGGCAATAAGCCCCAGCCCTGTAAATGACAACAATATGATGAATATAATCAGAAAAATCTTAAGACCCTTCTTCATATGCACCTCTTAAACTTTTAATACCAATGTAATTTGCTCCCGCAAATTACAACATACATTCGCAATCCGGACTAATCGTCCTACTTGCTCATGTCTGTTTAGTCAATCAGCATATAGACAACTCCGGCTGCAAGCAGCCCCGTTGCCTATATGCTGTTGACATTGTTATTACAAATCGCAATTACCAACCGTTCTTGGGAATGGAATAACGTCGCGGATATTACCCATGCCTGTGAGGTACATTACGCAGCGCTCGAATCCGAGACCGAAGCCTGCATGTCTTGCTGAGCCGTACTTTCTGAGGTCAAGATAGAACTGATAGTCCTCCTTCTTAAGACCGAGCTCGTCCATTCTCGCAACAAGCTTATCGTAGTCGTCCTCTCTCTGGCTTCCTCCGATAATCTCACCGATTCCCGGAACAAGGCAGTCCATGGCAGCAACGGTCTTTCCGTCCTCGTTGAGCTTCATGTAGAACGCCTTAATCTCCTTCGGATAATCTGTCACAAAGAGCGGTCTCTTGTAAATCTCCTCGGTTAAGAAACGCTCATGCTCTGTCTGTAAATCACAGCCCCACGATACCTTGTACTCGAATTTGTCATTGTGCTTCTCGAGTATCTCAATAGCCTCCGTGTATGTCACATGACCGAACTCTGAGTTGAGCACATGGTTAAGTCTCTCGAGAAGTCCTTTGTCGACAAAGCTGTTGAAGAAATTCATCTCCTCAGGTGCATTCTCAAGTACATATCTTATAACATACTTAATCATGCTCTCAGCCAAAATCATGTCGTCCTTCAAATCTGCAAATGCCATCTCTGGCTCGATCATCCAGAACTCTGCGGCATGTCTTGTCGTGTTGGAGTTCTCTGCACGGAAGGTCGGTCCAAAGGTGTAGATATTCTTAAATGCCATAGCGTAGGTCTCGCCGTTTAACTGACCGCTTACGGTGAGGTTGGTCGGCTTTCCGAAGAAGTCCTTGGAATAGTCCACCTTGCCGTCCTCCGTCTTAGGCACATTTGCAAGATCCATCGTCGTTACCTGGAACATCTCGCCTGCTCCCTCGCAGTCACTGCCTGTTATGAGCGGAGTGTGAACGTATACGAAGTTTCTCTCCTGAAAAAACTTGTGAATAGCGTATGCTATGAGTGAACGCACTCTGAAAACTGCCTGGAAGGTGTTCGTTCTAGGTCTCAAATGTGTTATTGTTCTGAGGTACTCCATCGAGTGTCTCTTCTTCTGGAGCGGATAGTCAGGTGTGCTCTCGCCCTCAACCTCTATGGTGTCCGCCTGAATTTCAAAAGGCTGCTTTGCGTCAGGTGTTGCGACGAGTGTACCTGTCACGATGATGGCAGCTCCCACGTTCAGCTTGCTTATCTGTGCAAAATTCTCCATGGTGTCATGGTATACAACCTGAAGAGGCTCAAAAAATGTTCCGTCATTCACAACTATAAAACCAAAAGTCTTAGAGTCACGCACACTGCGAACCCAGCCTCCGACCGTCACCTTATTTCCAAGATATTTTTCCTTGTCCCTGAATAAATCTCTGATGTTAATTAATTCCATATCAACAATCCTCTCTAATCTGCATGTACCGAAATATTGTGATTACCGCGCGGCAAAGCCCTGCCGCTTACATAATCTGTCACTCTTCATCTTACAATATTATTCGCATATGGTCAATCGTTTTGTCAGCCTTTTATGACCTCACACACATATATTATGTCTCCCGATGCGTTAATCATACTCTCGAGCTCCGACTTTGACACGGTAAAGCTGCTTCCCTCTTTCATATATGCGGCATTGCTCTTATCATAGGCATATATGATAACCGTGCCGTCCTCCGTCATCGCGCTGAGCACATAGCCTTTATGAATAAAGTAAAGCGCCTCGTCAAGGCTTACCCCTGATATATCCAAGGTTTTTTCATAGCTGTAGCTCTCCTCAATGTGGGTTGTCGCCGTGTTTTTCTTGTATCTGTCCCAGATAATGCTTCCCGACGGCGCAACCGCAACGCCCGCCTGCTCATCGGCAGCCGCTACCGCCTCAGCCGGGCTGTCCGTCATCAGCGAGAGCTTTCCCATGCAGTACACCCTATAATAATCATTTATCTTTACGACCTCGCTCATGTAAAGGCGGGCTTCCCCGTTAAAGGTCACACTTTTAGGATACACAACTTTTGTGTTGTCCGCCGACGGCACGGAAACAGTAAGAATGATGTACAGCTCCTTCTGTCTGACATCGGTTGCCACCTGCTTAGTCGTGAGAACACCGTCGGGTGTCATGGTCGTACTCAGGAGTTGGTCGTCCGACGCATCTGTCAGGTCTCCGTCCTCGCTCAAAGCACTTCTTTTTATTATAATTTTATTGCTGTCAGTCTCCACACCCATAACTCTCAAGCCCGACTTCTGGTAGTCCTTAATCGTCTCAAGGTCCCCATTTACTATCTCGAGCCTGTACATAGGATATACCGGCTTTCCGTTCTCGTCCGTACCGACTTCCCTCTCATATGCCTTTCCGAATATGAAATTCCCATCGATGAGTCCAAGTGTCTTTATATACTCCCCCTCGGACGCATCGACTACGGCGGTCTCGCCCGTATCCAGATAAATTATATTTACCGCGCCGCAATGGTTGGCATCTTCCCCCGCCTGATAGGCAAAGACTGAATACTTATCGGAAAATACACATGACTCCTCAACAACCTGCGACGAGACAACCATGTATTCCTTGGTGTCATAGTAGATGGAGTAAATACTTCCGCCCTGATACATAAAAAATCTTCCGTCGCTGTTCAGGTACGCCAGAGTATCTATGTCCTTTTTAATAACATCATATATGTCATTTCTCGGAATGTATAAAATCTCCTCGACCGTATTTTTCTCCGCGTCATAGCTGCACACGGAGACTCCCATCTCCCCCTCATGGCTTCCACGGTTCATGTAGCCGTACACAACGAAGCTGACATTTCCGCTTGAGTCCACGGAAAGCACCTTAATTCCATGCTCATCGCAGGACTCCCTCACGGTGTCGTACTTCGAGTCATCGTCCACAAAGGTAAATATCTGTACAAACTGATTTGTCTTGGAGTTGTAGCTCCACAGCTCCCCCCTTCTGACAAAGCATGTCACCTTGCCGCTACTGTCGCTTGTCATCTGCAGTGTCTCAAGCCCCGATGTAATTCCAAGATAAATTCTGCCAGAGTCATTCAAATCCTCAAGTCCGTCAAATATCTGGTCAACATACCTGTCGTAACCGAGCACATATGTTGTATCCGCGTCCGCGCGCCTTATCCTGAAAAACTCCTTCACATCGTACACATCTATGCCCCTTGCCGCCGGGGTGCTGACCTGATAGTCAAGCCTTATATCCGCGGTATTTCCCTGTATCTCAACGACCTGCGGCCATATTTTTCCGTAGTATTCGGGCTCAAGCGCTCCCCAGCCGACCTGCGAGAGCTTAGAATGGATATTCACATGTCCAAGGTTAGTGTTGTCGCCCGAAGAGTTCGGTTCAAGCTTTGGAATAATCTCCTTTATCGCCTCGGAGTCGTATGTGACCTCGGAAAAATGCAGCACATACGCGAGCTTATCATCGAGATACAAGCCGTCCCCGAGAATAATTCTCGTATAGTACGACGCCGTCAGCTTCTCCGTTTTTACATTAATCTTCATCATGTACTCGGTATCAGCCTCAAGCAGATTTTTGATATTGAGCACAGCCTCGACGCGGTCGCCCATGCTGCCCGTGATGCCCGCCTCGTTTGAAGCGCCGCTCTCGTCGGCGGAAACGACCTGATAATCCGTCACCTGTGTATTCTCTATGTATTCCGAACCGTCAAGGCTTCTTATCTCATATGATATTCCCGTTATATTTTGCCCATAGGTTCCAATGCCTATCTTTAGCTTTCTTCCTTCGGGAAGCGGTGTGATGCACTCGTGCAGCATGCTCTCATCGATATTCGAGGCATAACCATGCAGCAGATTAAACTCCTGCCCCTCCTCACTTATCATATACACGGCAGGAAGCGTTGCCGAAACCATTGCCTCCTTGCCGGAACGCACGTCCTCGGTAGCCCTCGTGAGCACGATCGTGACCACCGCAACGGCGACAAAGACCAGAATGGATATGAGTACCTTATATTTAAAATTCTTCAATGTGGGGTCCTTTCTATAAGCGCGGAAAAAAAACATGCGGATTTAATGTGTGAATGTATAACGTGTTATATTTGTGGGCGGGGCTTCGTTGTACGAAGCTAAGATGTTCTAGGAACTCTGGTTAATTAGTTTCCTCTCCCGCCACCGATGCAAAGCATACCTCCGTGTATGCATTGCATCTAATCCGGCGTCCATGCCGGATTTGGCTTCATATAGAACAGAGTTCCAAGAACATCTAAGCTCCTCCCAAAAGTCGCGCCACCCGCAAATATAACACGTTATACATATTCCGTTCTATAGCATGTTTTACCTTCCATGCCGCTTTACTTATAAATAAAACTTCAAATTTATTGCGTAACCAGATATTGTAATATATAGAATAAAGTTCGTTTTATCATGCATAATATAACCACCTTATCGCCCTAAGCACAATACCCGCTTACTCCATGTGCCATACCGTATAATCTTATCACAAACATCTTAAAAATAGTATTAATATTTTGTTAATTCATATTTCTTACGTTAATGCCTTAAGGGCAAATAGGCTCAAAACACTTCGCTATGTATAATGGGGTATGATTTATGCATACCGCGACTTTTGTGAGAAGGTTAGTTGTTCTTAGGGCTCTGTCAATAACCTAGCCGGAGCCGACATGGAAGTCGGCTCAGATGCAATGCATACATGGAGGTATGCTTTGCATCGGCGGCGAGCCTCGCCGATAATTATATCAGAGCCCTTAGAACACCTTGCTTCGAGCAACCAGAGCGTATGCATAAATCATACCCCATTATACATCCAAGCCCACCCAGTCTATTTGCCCCTCAACATCTTCAAATTTTAACATTGGCATTTCCTCAGTAATCGAGGCTGTTCACCGGCGACGCGAGATACACCTTGGTCGCGTCCTGCTCCTCATCGTATCCAATCGCGATATTCATGTTGATTTTGCTACCGCCGATGGTGATGTAGGAACCCGCGCCCTTAGAATAGGCGTAGATTGTGAACATTTCGTTATCCCTGTTTTCTGCCACCACCTCAGCGTCAAGCTTTTTTAACAGGCTATCGGCGAGCTCGTTTTTCTCGTCGCTGTTTAATGCGCCCTCGAGCGTTCCAACAAGGTTCATGTTTACGTTTCCCTGTATTCCCATCGCGTCAAACATTCCCTCGACAAGCTGTCTGTATGAGTTGGCGCAGTCGATATTGTTGTTTACATTTATGCTCACATACACATACTGCTCCGCATTGATTGCCGAGGTGCCTGTTCCGGCTTCGCCCTGACGCTCCTGCGTGATTGATTTTATCGTAACACTTCCGTTCACGCTGTCCTTGGTCAGGACGACTGTGTTTATGTCCACCGAGTCGCTGCCCGCTTCACCGTCCCACACACCGCGTCTCTCCTGCTCCGTTGTTATCGTACACGGAGAGGTTATTCCGAGCGCCGCCGCCACATTTTTCACAAGACGTTCCTTCTCCTCATCGCTCAGATAACACACGCCGAATTTTCCGTAGCCCTCAATGCAGGTGTCGAGCTCGCACCACTCCCGCCCCGAGATACTGTCTGTAAACGCCGAGCTCATTGATACCGTCTGCGCCTTTCCCATATTTGCCATGTATATTCCCGTTACACCGACCCACAATACAACAATTACATATAATGCTTTTTTCATCTGACACCACTCCTTATATAATAATACGCATCTCAAAACAATTTGACACTCGCCGCCAAAAGTCATGTTCAGGACTTTCCGCCCGATAAATATCATATAAATTATGATGCCTAATTTGGTTTTTTATTCAAAAAACGGAGAACCGCGCTGTCAATCCGGCGCAGTTCTCCGTTCAATCTAATATATCAAATTAATTATAGAATGAAATTGAGGTCAAATGGAATAGAAATTTGCTATGTATAATTGAATATGTTTATGCATATTGCGACTTTTGTGAAAAGCTTAGATGTTCTTAGGACTCTGTTCACTGTCCAGCCACAGTCAGCATGGAGGCTGACTGAGTTGCAAACAGCCACGGAGGGCTGGTTTTGCAACGGTGGCGGAGCTTATAAAAACATATATCAGAGTCCTTAGAACATCTTGCTTCGAACAACCGGAGTCGATATGCATAAACATATTCCGTTATACATTAGAAACCTAAATAAATCTATTTGACCTCAATATCATAGAAATAGTGTATCAAAAAATGCTCTGTAATTGTGTACAGCGTGTTGACACTTTTTCTATTCTGTCCTCACATCTCCCACGACAAGCTGATTTTTTTCCTTATCATACCTATAATAAGTTCTTACAACCGCCTTTCTGTCAACTGCGTCAAAGTACTGCGGCCTTGCTCCCTTTGTTCCCAACACATATATCTCATGGTAGAAAATATATCCTTCATCGGAAGTTTCATCTGAACTCTCGATAAATTTATACTGGTTAGAAAAATTATCCGACAAATAGTATGCATATCCTTCAACGTAACCATTGTTGTCCAAATCTGCCTGAGCCTGCTTTTTCAGCTCTGCCAGAAAATACTCATCGTCCGTCTCCATCTCAATGCTCTGCATATTTTCAAGGTCAATCACCCAGATATATGACAGATATCCTATACCCGTCCCGGTTTCATAAGGCTGATTATCCTCCACAACAAGCTGTTTCGTACCATTCCCCACAATATCGGAAAAATACAGATTAAGTGCCACAATATCGCTGCCAAGTTTATTGCTCTCCAGCTTGATACCCTTTTCATCTTTCCATACTATGAACCCGTTTCCCGACGAGATAATGTACAGCCCGTCCTCATCGCGCAGTGCACACTCCTTTGCCACTCCGTCAATGACCTCGACAGGTTCAAACGGGTGGTCAACCGCCCAGCCGCCCTCCCCATACTTGCGCTTTATACTGTCCAGCTTGCCGGGTGTCAAATTCCAGACGCTGAAACTATTCTCATCAGTAACCACTCCCTGCGCGTAGTCCTTGTCAAGCACCGGCTCCGTTTTGGGAGTGACATTATACACAGATGTCTGCAACGCATCAATCACCTGATTTGCCACAGCACTCTTGTTATTTTCAGAGGTATTTTCCGTAACATTTTCATGGCTTACCAAAGTAGTAATCACCGTATATTCTTGATTTTTAGGAGCTTCCTCCGTCTTGCAGCCTGACAGTGCCATAGCCGTTACGAGAAACATGCCTGCCATATAAGCTGACTTACCTACTATTTTTTTCGTCTTTTGTTTCTTAGTATCCATCTTATCTTCTCCATTCACAAAAATTATCTGTTGTCCCGGGTCTATTTTATGATATCACTATCCATAAATTTAATGGTTACAAAATCCTTACGTTTTGTTACAGAATAATTAAGTTTTGTTACGGAGATGTTGCATATATTACATAAATGTTACAACTGTAAATACATTTGTGCCGATGGTCCGGTTCAGCCGGTAAATCAGACGTCATACTTTTTGAGCAGCATATCCATCGCTTCCCTCAAAAGTATCGCCTCTCCTATTCCCTTCCTTTTAGAAAGAAGGTTAAGCCTCTTTAGCTGGTCCTGCGTGTAATGCGATGTCTTCGGAACCATTTTCTCTTCCTTTGCAAGAGCGACTTTATTTCTGCCGTTATATTTTGCCCTGAACATGGCGCTGTCCGCCATTCTGACCAGCTCCTGATAACGCGATGCATTCTCAAATGCCGTCGCGATGCCTATTGAAATGGTCATTGCCATTCCATCCGGAAGCTTCACATCATAATTCTTCCGCATGTCCTCCATCAGCAGAAAAATGTCCTCTTTCTCCATCTGACCTTTAAAAATAAAGCCAAATTCATCTCCTCCCACTCGATAAAGCGTTCCGCTTTCACCAAGATAATTCTTTAGATGATTTCCCGTCTCGATTATAACCCTGTCCCCCTCATCACGGTTAAAATCACTATTAACTCTAGCAAAATTGTCCAAATCAACCAGTACAATGATGACGTTGTCACCTTCCTCAGCATTCTCCGCCGTCAAAAGTGCCTGTAAATCTTCCTCAAATTCCTTACCGCCCTTCAAATTCAGGGCTTCGTCAACCCTTTTGTGATGTTCAGCCTTAGTGTTTGCCATAGTGCAGCCTCCCTTTAAAAATATTTTTAATATTCTCTCAATAATATGTCTGAAATATTATTTTTGATATAATATCTTATAACATGTTGATATATCTATGTGATATTATTTGTCAAGTAATATCGCATATATATTACCGCGATTTAATATACAAAAAGACCACAGGCTACACCTAAATGCAGTCTGCGGTCTTTAAAACCCTAAAATGGGACAGGGGTCTGACCCCTGTCCCATTTCGTGAGCACAATCGTGAGAACTGCCACTGCCACTAAAACAAGAATTGATATCAGTACTTTATATTTAAAATTTTTCAATGTGGTTTCCTTTCTGATATTCGGGTATGATATACTTTCACCTACAGTTATACCGTATAAGTTTATCACAAACGTTTTAAAAATAGTATATATATTTTATTAAATAAGCTGCACCGAGCAAAACAGGACAGGTACAATAGTATTTAATGACATATAATATTTTTAATAATCAAGACTATTAACCGGCGAGGCAAGATATACCTTCGTCCTGTTCTGCTCCTCGTCATACCCAATTGCAATATTCATGTTGATTTTGCTGCCGCCAATCGTGATATAGGAGCCTGCACCCTTTGAATATGCATAGATAGTAAATATATCGCTATCCCGGTTTTCTGCAACAACCTTCGCGTCAAGCCTATCTAACAGACCGTCCGCAAGCTCATTTTTCTCTATGTTGTTGAGTGCCCCCTCAAGCGAACCCACAAGATTCATATTCACATTTCCCTGTATCCCCATCGCGTCAAACACACCCTCAACAAGCTCCCTGTAAGAGCTGGCACAATCCATATCATTGTTCACTGTAATGTTCACATACACATACTGATTTGCCGCAAGCCCAGATTCTGTTGTGCTGTCATAAGCCTGTTCGTCCTCCGTGGCAGTATTATCTGTGCCCTGCTGTTCCTGCGTAATCGCCTTTATCGTCACACTCCCATTGACGCTATTCTTTGAGAGAACCGTTGTATTTACTTCCTCCTCATATACCGTTGCCAGCCCATACGATGATGTTATTCCAAGTGCCGATGCAATATTTTTTACAAGCTTCTCCTTTTCCTCCTGCGTGAGATAACATACCCCGAACTTTCCGTAGCCCTCTATATACGTGTCAAGCTCACACCACTGCCTCTCATCCGCACTGTCTGTAAACGCAGTGCTTATCGACACACTATGAACTCTCTCCATCCCCGCCAGATATACTCCACTACCGACAACCCACAATATAATTGCAGCATATAATGCTCTTTTCATACGACATCACTCCTTATAGCTTTCACAATATTATATGATACTGAATTGCTCCACACCTCGTGCTCTCACAATCCTCAAAACATTATGAGTCTTGTATCATACAGAGTATGATGTCAAAATAAGAAGTTTATTCATTCCTGTGACAATACATAAAAAAACGGAGAACCATGCTGTCAATACCACATAGTTCTCCGTTAAATCTAATCATACAATATTGCCGCAAAATACATTCTGCCACAGATGGTACTTGCACTCAAAGCAGCCTTTTCCACTCACTTATGGCTGCAATGCTGCAAGCTTCTGTGCCAGTGCATCAAGCTCAGATATATTTTCCTCACTTACGGAGGATGTTATCTTTACAATGTCCTCAATAACATTAAGCTCCTTGCTCTTTTCAAGCATCCCTGCCATAACCTTCGCTGCCATAGGTGCCCATGAACCATTCTCAATGTAAGCCACTGTACGTTTCTGATAGTTACGCTCTGTCAGATGCTCAATAAAGAATCTCATACATGGGAATACATCACCATTGTAAGTCGGAGATGCCAGCACCAGCTTGGAATACTCAAATGCAGCTGACACCGCCTCCGCCATATCATCGCGTGCAAGATCATATATCTCAACCTCTGTCCCTTTTTCCTTAAGCCTGTCTGCCAAAAGCTGTACAGCCTCCTTCGTATTGCCGTAAATGGAAGCGTATGCAATGACAACTCCATCTTTCTGAGGTCTGTAGGATGACCACGTATCATATAAGCTGATATAATGTGCCAGATTATCCCTGAGTACCGGTCCGTGAAGCGGACAAATCATCTTGATATCCAGTGTTGCTGCTGCCTTAAGTAACATATGCACCTGTGCACCATACTTGCCAACAATTCCAATATAATAACGTCTTGCCTCGTCATCCCAGACCCCGTCCGTGTCAAGTGCCCCGAACTTTCCAAAGCCATCTGCTGAGAACAAAACCTTATCAGCACTGTCATACGTAACCATAACCTCAGGCCAGTGTACCATAGGTGCAAATACAAATGTCAGAACATGGTGCCCTAACTCAATGGTATCTTTATTCTTCACCTCAAGCCTGTTATCAAAGCTTACATTCCTGAAAAAATTTCCCATCATTACAAAAGTCTTGGCATTTCCGACTATTGTGGTGTCCGGGTATGCCTCAAGAAATTTCTTAATGCTTGCCGAATGGTCAGGCTCCATATGCTGTACAACAAGATAATCCGGTTTTCTGCTTCCAAGAGCGGTCTTCACATTGGCAAGCCACTCATCAACAAAGCCTATGTCAACTGTATCCATAATTGCTATCTTATCATCCATAATAATATATGAGTTGTAGGATATTCCATTCGGAACTCTGTACTGTCCCTCAAACAAATCTACATTGTGATCATTCACACCAATATATATAATTTCGTCTGTTACTCTCATAGTGTATCCTCCATGGCAATATTGAAAATTACGTTTAGAATTAATCTGTTCTCGTTAACAAATATACCATAACACTTTGTCCGTTGCAAACAGATTCTTCCTACTCTCAACGTGATGAAAGACTCAATCAACATAACTTCATCTCGTAAACCATGTCGCAGTTTACAAGGAGTTCACTGTCATGTGTTATCATAATAATAATCTTATCCTTATATAGCCGCTTTACAAGCTTCATCGCCTCAATCTGGTTTACATCATCCAATGCACTTGAAAACTCATCCAGAATAATCACATCCGCCTGTTTTAAGATTTCTCTCAAAAGCACTACTCTCTGTTTTTCGCCTCCCGACAAGCCGTTAGAAGTCATCCGCTCAAGTATATCCTCACCTATATTGATATGCTCTGCGATATCACCTATATCCACCATGCCATCTTTCATTACATACCGCACATTCTCCATAATTGAGCGGTCAAAAAGACTCGTTCCCTGGTCGACATACGCAATTCTTGACCTGTACCATGACTTGTCGATATCTTTGAGTTCAGCGCCGTTGACATATATCGCGCCCTTATAATTCTCATACATGGATGTGAGAACGGAGATAAGCGTTGATTTGCCTGCACCGCTGTGACCGACTATTCCGATACATTCCCCGCCCTTGATTGAGATATCGGCATATTTTATCTCCCTTCCATTGGCATACGAATAGGAGAGATTCTTCCAGTCCAGTCTTTCAATTCTCTCAAAAGCAATGTTTCCTTCAACATTCTCCTTCTCAAGCTGCGTAACCTCATTAATACGTTCTGTGGCTGCTTTCACATATTTGAGCAATGGGGCAACATTGAGTATCGGAATAGCCGCGCTTCGCATTTTCTGATAGTACAGCAGCATCATGGTGATTGTACCTATCGAATAGCGTCCCCTTGTGACTGCGACCACGCCAACACTTATAATCAGCAGTACACCTATGTCATTTATAAATGTACTCTTAACCTTGCGGTAGCCATTAAGAAGCTGCTTTCTCTTATCCGCCTCTGCAAACTCAGCCACCTTAGCGCCTATCCGCTCCGTCTCACATTGCTCTGCCGTGTGCATTTTCACAACCTTTCTGTTGGCATACACATCCGACAGTGCCGCCCGGAGCCCGGCTAAGCTCTTGTTTCTCTTCTTATAAGCGTCCTTTAACGGAAATACATACTCCAAGATACCATTAAGGGCTATCATAGCCACGATAAATACCGCCATAGGAATATTTAACACGCACAGTCTTATAAAGACAACCACAAATAATATGGCGGACATCAACGTCTCAATGACATCATTCGCATATACTCCGTCCAAAACCATGCCATCATCAAGCTGCCTTGACACAACATCGACTGTATCCAGCTCCCTGAACACGTCCTCTTTAATCCCAAATATAATCTCCGTGATTCTTCTCTGCCTTAATCTTGTTACCTCTGCCTTATAATTGTTCACCGTTATATTCTGTGCAACCTGCAGTACGCGCTTCACAATAAAAAGCACTACCCATATAAGGATAAGCCTTCCAACCACCTCAAGATTTCCAACACTGTCTATCAGCCTTTGCGATATTACCGGCTCAAAATAATCTGCAAAATACAAAAACAGATATAAAAAAAAGAAGCTAATGCAATACTTAATCGGATATAATATTTTTCGTGTATTCATATAATTCCTCCCTAAGCCATGCTTGAAGCCACACCTGAAATGAGCCATTGTACCATGTACAAGGTGGTAAAGCAGTCCGTTTTACACCGAACATATGTTTAGCTGTTGAGTACAATATATCAAATACACCTACTTTTGTCAACTACCATAAGCTGGCAAATTAATTTATAAATTAATGAACCACTTTAAAGCATATTGCAGCAAGTTCACAACTAATATGTCTAAGCGGCATACCCTGTCTCCGCATTTGTTTTCCAAATATTTAATATATTTTATATCCCTTTTCCTTCAACCACTCTATAACCTCCTCATCTATATTACTCACATCCCCCGCCTCAATTTTCTCAATAGAATCCACATCTGCAATACGCGGGGACAAATCAGCTATCGTCACAAAATTAATTCTAACCATATCTCCAGTTGAAAAATCATCACTCACAAAAGCACAGTTTTCCAAATTCAGTTTTCCAAATTCAGTTTGACAAGTTCCTTCTCTGAAAGCATTTTAGAGTCATTTTCTGCTACAAAAAATACATCGCTGTCTGTCAAAATAATATAACCCTGATATCCATTATTTGTTTCTTCGCTATTGTCCTGTATATCTGCATTCTTATTTACAAGCTTATGCGTCATAAATATTCCAACCAACAGAACAATTATTATACCTGTTGCAATACCTACATACTTTACATACCTTTTAGAATCCATAGAGTTAACCTCCTCATATAAAATGGCAGTGTCATAAAACTGCCACAAATATTAATCTGCGCCAACTATCTCTATTTAATTATACTACTATATTATTCAATTGACATCTACCCATAGCAGGCAAAAATGCGAGAAGGCAAAAAAGGGACAGGAGTCAAGCTCCTGTCCCTTTTGCCCCCTGTCCCTTTTAAACATCATACTTTTTGAGCAGCATATCCATAGCTTCCCTCAAAAGTATCGCCTCTCCTATGCCCTCCCTTTTAGAAAGAAGGTTGAGCCTCTTTAGCTGGTCCTGCGTGTAATGCGATGTCTTTGGAACCATCTTCTCTTCCTTTGCAAGAGCGACTTTATTTCTACCGTTGTATTTTGCCCTGAACATTGCACTGTCTGCCATTCTGACCAGCTCCTGATAGCGCGATGCATTCTCAAATGCCGTTGCGATGCCTATTGAAATGGTCATCGCCGTTCCATCGGGAAGCTTCACATCATAATTCTTCCTCATGTCCTCCATCAGCAGAAAAATGTCCTCTTTCTCCATCTGCCCCTTAAAAATAAAGCCAAATTCATCTCCTCCCACTCGATAAAGCGTTCCGCTTTCACCAAGATAATTCTTTAGATGATTTCCCGTCTCGATTATAACCCTGTCCCCCTCATCACGGTTAAAATCACTATTAACCCTTGCGAAATTGTCCAAATCGACCAACGCAATGATGATATTGTCGCCTTCCTCGGCATTCTCCGCCGTCAAAAGCGCCTGTAAATCCTCCTCAAAGCCCTTTCCTTCCCTCAAACTTAATGCTTCATCAACCTTTTTGTGATGTTCTAATTTTATGGTTGCCATAGTGTATCCTCCCTTTCAAAATATAATTGTCGTTACTTTGCAAATTGTATTTTGCGATATTATTTTTGAAATAATATTTACAATAACAGATTATATTATTTAGCATTGTTTGTCAAGCAATATATTATTTTCCAAATAATATAAGTACATATTATTACAAATTGACATACAAAAAGACCGCCAACCACACCATCATTGCGGTTCGCGGTCTTTTACACCCATATAGCTTAGGGTTATCAGCCCTTGAGTTCTATTCTGGTAAGCGCTCTCTTCAGCGCGTACTCGGCTCTCGCCACATCTATCTCACCCTCGTGGGAGGATAGTCTGCGCTCAGCTCTGATTTTTGCCTCGTTGGCGCGGTTGATGTCTATCTCGTCCGGCCACTCGGCAATCTCAGCGAGCACCATAACGCTCTTCTTTCCTATCTCAATGAAGCCGGAATGAAGGGCTGCCGCCTTCACATTGCCCTCAGCGTCGTGGATATGTGCCACGCCCGGTGAGAGTATCATGGCTGTAGGGGCATGGTCGGCGTATATACCGACCTGTCCCTCCGTCGTGTTCAGCTCAACCATGCTGCTGTCCCCGGCATAGAAGGTTCTGTCAGGCGTTATTATTTTAAGTTCAAATAATTTGTCTGCCATCTAATCAACTCCCGTCAGGTTATTTATTAACCTTGGCAAGCACGTCCTCGATACCGCCGCAATTTAAGAAGTAGCTCTCAGGAATGTCATCGTACTTTCCTTCGAGAATTTCCTTAAAGCCCTGGATAGTATCAGCAACCGGAACATAACGTCCCTCAAGTCCCGTGAACTGTCCCGCAACGAAGAAAGGCTGTGAGAGAAATCTCTGTACCTTTCTTGCTCTGGCAACAACGAGCTTATCGTTCTCTGAGAGCTCGTCCATACCAAGAATAGCGATGATATCCTGAAGCTCCTTGTATCTCTGGAGTATCTCCTGGACAGCTCTGGCTACCTTGTAGTGCTCCTCACCCACGATACGAGGGTCAAGTATTCTTGATGTCGACTCAAGCGGGTCTACCGCAGGGTAGATACCGAGCTCAACGATGCTTCTTGAAAGAACCGTTGTCGCATCGAGATGTGCGAACGTGTTCGCAGGTGCAGGATCCGTAAGGTCGTCCGCAGGCACATATACAGCCTGAACGGAGGTGATGGAACCGTTCTTTGTAGATGTGATACGCTCCTGAAGAGCACCCATCTCAGTCTGAAGTGTAGGCTGGTAACCTACGGCTGAAGGCATACGTCCAAGAAGCGCTGACACCTCTGAACCAGCCTGTGTAAA
>CAMEEX010000051.1 GCA_945915235.1 uncultured Clostridia bacterium
ATTATACCAAAAGTTAGGTGCTATTTTCATGTCAATACACCAAATTTATTCAATTGTTTTGCATGAAAATCAGGTGTTTACACCAGATTTACTGGTGGGAAAGTTGAGATAATTAGAAATAAATTAAACAATCGGGATTGATTAAATATCAATTTTATGGAAATAATATTCCACGAATTGGCATAATAATAAAACGCTTCATGAACATAATAATACCAAGACAAAGGACATTCCAATCCGGCGAAGGAGCAATCCAAAGACGGGACGGAAAAGAATTTGTCGGATTGGAAAAGACCGGTGCCACGGGATTTTCAAAAACTATATCAATGTTCATGGAGGTGAATCAAAATGGCAAGTACTAATACAGGAACAAACAAGGCAGCAGTACCAGAGGCAAAGGGTGCAATGGACAGATTCAAGATGGAGGTAGCTTCTGAGCTTGGCGTACCTTTAAAGGAAGGCTACAATGGAGACTTAACTTCCAGACAGGCCGGTTCTATCGGTGGCGAGATGGTTAAGAAGATGATTATGAGACAGGAGCAGGAGATGGCAGGCAAGCAGTAATGCCGCTCATGCGGAGGGAGTCGCTTTGGCGGCTCCCTTTTTTAGAGAAAATATCTCGGTATGAAAAGGCGGCTTATAAATCTGAATACTGGGAAAAAATTCTCTATATTTATAAATACCGGGCAGAAGATAAGGCTGCCGAGCAGAAGCACCGGGACGAGCGGTATAACACGGCGGCTCCTTTTTAAAAGACAGCAAGCGCACGAGAAGGCTGTCACGAGAAAAATGTATCTTACGGAATATATAAGCTCCGTGAGTGGGGAATATGCACCGCCGCTTAGTGCGAGCGCGAGCTCGGTGCAGAGCGTGAACGCAACGGCGGGCAGCAGCGGGTAGAGTATGAAGCTGAGCACACCGAACGAGCGCGGTCTTGGCGCGAAGATGCCGTTCTCACGGTCGGAGAGCCACGCGATGCTTCCGCTGAGGGCGGCGAGTATAATTAGTATGGACAGCAGTCCGCGAAGAGGGAAAGTCACGGTCGCGGCGTCGGAGGTGTCGTCGTTGAGCGAAAGGTTGTTCGCCGTGCGGATATCCAGATGGAAGGTTTCACCGCCGGCGCAGTACGCCTCGTAGGACTGATACATATACTCTCCAAGCTGAGCTGTGGTTTCCTCGTCGAGCCCTTCAATGTGGATATAGTCATCGAGGATCTCATAGCCTGACAGCCTCACGACCGCGGCGAACACAATCTCGTTTGCAGCGCTGAGCATCATCGTTGAGGGCGATTTGATGACCTCAACGGAATTTTTGTACCTGCCGCCCGCGAGCGCTTCGCTGAAGGCGTTGCTGAATATATAGCCGCACTCGAGCCTGCCGCGGATAACGTCGTTTTCCATCAGGTCACGGTCAGCATATTCCACGAAGGAGAGGGCTTTTCCGTCTGATGCGAGCAGGAGAGCTTTCACGCGGTCTGTAAGCTCGTCGTCGTCATTTTCAAAATATATGCCGACGGTGAGGTCGGAGGAGGCTGCCTGCTCGGGCAGAAAACGGAAAGCCAGCGTGACCGCGGGAATGAGAAGCAGCAGTATGACGATGACGGGCATCTTGACAATGTGTTTGCACAGAAGCCGGGTGCGGGTGAAAAAGACATTCATTTTCATCTAATCTCCTTTCTGCTGTCCGCGAGCGCACTGATGGCGCTAAAAACAGCCGCTGCGGCAACACAGGCGCATATTGAGGCGGCACTTGGCATGGCGTTGTACAGGCTGCCAAACAGGTCTTTTATATAGGCTGCGGGAAGAACCCTGCCAATGTGCTTCGCGATATTAGGAAGATAGGCCGTCGGCAGCAGCAGACCCGAGCAGTATATCATCACGACGTTAATACAGAATAACAGCAGCATTCCGTACAGACCGCTTCCAGCCAAACTGTAGACCGCAAAGAAGAAGGATACGGCGGCAGTTATGCCGAGAAACAGGAAAAATATGCTCTGCGGCGACAGCTCATATAAAAGGTCCGTCGAAAAGGACGGTACGGTATTTACAAGCAGCAGCCGCACGACAAGCAGGACTGCCGCAAGCAGGCAGGTGCAGGACAGCGCAGTGGCGAGTATACGGCAGGAGCAGGTGTACATGTAACCCACGCCGGAGCGTTTCAGCATGACGCGCGTTTTTGGATTTTCGCCGGTTATGTGGCTGCCGAGCAGGAAACCGAGAAATAGAATGACGATGACCATTCCGGAGCAGATGTAAAACTGTGCCTGTGACAGCGCCCCCGTGGCGCTGACGGTGCGTATGTCATACATGGTAGACCTGTTTATGACAAAGCGTATGTAATGGTCGTTAAGTTTGTCGGAGCTCTCCATAATTCTGTCCGACAGCCCGAAATGATTGTAGGCGTCGGTCATGGCGTATATCCCTGACTGGACATAGGCGAGCGTGTCGGAGCCTGCATTCAGCACGGCGCGGAATATAGAGGTCTCTATTCCCGGGTTGTCGGGGAGCATTACCACGGCGGGGGTGTTCCGGCCGTTTAAAACGTCCTCGACAAAGCCCTCGGGAATGTAGACGATGCCGTAGACTTCGCCGTTTTTTAACATGGTCTCGGCAGAGTCACGGTCGGTCTGTATAAATTCGCAGTAATCCTTTAGGCTTTCCATCTGCGTGAGCATGTTAAAGCCGATATTTACGAGGGAGTCGTCGTCAGGGAGCACGACGGCGACCTTAAAGAAGAGCCGGGTACCGCCTTCGATTGACCTGCTTCCGGCATAGCCTATGCAGAAGGCGAGAAAGCCGAACAGGATTGTGCCCGCAAAAAGTCTTGGTATGAATTTGAAGGCTGCCTTTAGTTGCAGCAGCAAATAGAAAAAGCGTCTACGCATGGCGGCTCTCCTTTGAGATAAGCTTCATAAGCCCGCTTCCGTTCACGGGAGGTATCTCACGAAGGAGGGTGTCCTCGATTATGAACATTCGGCTGCACAGCGCGAGCTCACATTCCTCGTGGCTGGTGATTATCACGGTGTTTCCGGCAGCACTGTAGTCTGCAAGATAGTTACATATGTCCGATTTGCACACGATATCGAGGGAGGCTCCGGGCTCATCAAGGATAAGGAGCGGCGGCTTTTGGGCGATGGAGCAGGCGATGGAAAGTCTCTTCTTCATTCCGCCCGACAGCCTGTTTACGGTGTAGTGTGCATAGGTTGAAAGCCCGAAGCGCTCCATGACCTGTGTAAGCCCGTCCATGCAGTCACAGTACCACAGCTTCAGATTGTCGAGCACGGTTAGGTTCTCAAAGAGCGGGTTTTCCTGCGGGACGTAGCCGGCGTATTTGCGGAACAGCTTTCTGTCCTTTATGGCATTTTTTCCATTGTATTCGATGGTGCCGCGGTCGGGTCTGTCGGCACCTGCGAGCATACGCAGCAGTGTGGATTTACCGCAGCCGTTTGCGCCCACGATGCCGACTATGTCGCCGGGGTGTATTTCAAATGAGACATTTTCGAGAATTATTTTTCTGCGGTAGGATTTTCTGAGTCCGTTTACTCTTAAAATGGTGTCAGACATATCGGCGGATCCTCCTGTCAAATAAATTTGTATAAGGCAAGAATAGCATTTTTTTTGTAAAAAATCCATAAAAAACGGGGATTATCTCAAATTTATGCTGGATTTTGCTGTAGACGTATGTTATAATGAATAATTGATTGACATACGTGTTAATAGTTTAAGGAGGATTTTTAAATGAGCTTTACAGTAGACAAGTTAGAGAAGAACATGGTTAAGCTGACCATAGAGGTTGATGCAGAGGAGTTTGCTAAGGGAATGGACGCTGCTTATGAGAAGAATAAGAATAAGATAAGCGTTCCTGGTTTCCGTAAGGGCAAGGTTCCTAAGCAGATGATCGAGAAGATGTACGGCGCAGGCATTTTCTATGAGGATGCAGCCAATGCAATCATTCCTAAGGAGTATCAGAGAGCAGCAGTTGAGAGCGGTCTTGATATCGTATCACAGCCTGAGATCGATGTTACACAGATTGAGAAGGGCAAGAGCTTTATCTTCACTGCAACCGTAGCAGTTCGTCCTGAGGTTACACTCGGAACATACAAGGGCGTTGAGATTGCCAAGGTAAGCGCTGAGGTTACTGACGAGGATATCGACGCAGAGATCAAGAAGGTTCAGGAGCAGAACGCACGAATTATTACTGTTGAGGACAGACCTGTTCAGGATAAGGACGACACTGTTATCGATTTCGAGGGCTTCATGAACGGAGTTCCTTTCGCAGGCGGTAAGGGTGAGAACTATCCTCTCACAATCGGCTCACATTCATTCATCGATACATTCGAGGAGCAGTTAATCGGCAAGAACATCGGTGAGGAAGTTGAAGTAAACGTAACATTCCCTGAGGAGTACCATGCAGCAGAGCTTGCAGGAAAGCCTGCTACATTCAAGGTAACAGTTAAGGAGATTAAGGCTAAGGAGCTTCCTGAGTTCAATGATGAGCTTGTACAGGATATCTCCGAGTTCAAGACAGTTGATGAATACAAGGCTGACTTAAAGGCAACACTTGAGAAGAAGAAGGCTAAGAACGCTGAGGTTAAGAAGGAGAACGAGGCTATCGAGGCAGCAGTTGCTAATGCTTCCATGGAAATCCCTGAGGCTATGATCAAGCAGCAGGCTCTCCAGATGGCAGACGGCTATGACAGAAACTTAAAGCAGCAGGGTATCAGCCTTGAGCAGTACGTTAAGATGATGGGTATGGAGATGGACAAGTTCATCGAGAGCATCTATCCTGAGGCAGAGAAGAGAATTAAGAATGGTCTTGTTCTCGATGCCATCGCTAAGGCAGAGGACTTCACTGTTACAGATGAGGAAGTTGAAGAGGAAATCAAGAACATGGCTTCCATGTACAACATGAAGGAAGATGAGCTCAAGGATATGATGACTGACAACGAGAGAAACCAGATTAAGGACGACCTCGCTGTCCAGAAGGCAGTTAAGCTCATCGCTGCAGAGGCAGTAGAGAAGTAATTTATCATAGTTAATTACAGTAATAATGGGGAGGAACACTATGAGTTTAGTACCGGTAGTAATTGAACAGACAAGCAGAGGAGAGAGATCCTTTGATATTTATTCCAGACTTTTAAAGGAGAGAATAATCTTCCTTGGTGAAGAGGTGAACGACGTGTCAGCCAATCTTGTTGTGGCACAGCTTCTCTTCCTTGAGTCCGAGGATCCATCGAAGGATATAAGTTTGTATATTAACAGCCCGGGCGGTTCCATATCCGCAGGTATGGCAATATATGATACCATGCAGTACATCAAGTGTGATGTATCCACAATCTGTGTAGGTATGGCTGCGAGCATGGGAGCATTCCTTCTCGCAGGCGGCACCAAGGGCAAGAGAAAGGCTCTCCCTAACGCGGAGATACTTATTCATCAGCCGCTCGGCGGTGCACAGGGACAGGCTACCGAGATTGAGATAGCTGCAAGGCATATCATCAGAACCAAGGAGAGAATGAATCGTCTCCTTGCCCAGAATACCGGAAAGTCCTACGAGGATCTTGTGAAGGATACCGACAGGGATAACTGGATGACAGCTCAGGAAGCTGTTGAGTATGGTCTTATCGACTCGGTTGTTGAGAATATTAACTAATGTATTTTTGGAAAATACTTAAATAGTGATTTCAGGTGTGGAAGGAGGGCTTCTCCTTCCACATGTCATTTATTTGAGGTGGAAGATTGTTCGAATATAGGAGGTAAGAGGTGGCAGGACGTAAGGATGACGGAAGGCTTAGATGTTCCTTCTGCGGAAAGCCTCAGGATGCTGTCAGAAAGTTGATAGCAGGACCGGGCAACGGAGTATATATATGCGATGAGTGCATAGGCGTGTGCTCGGAGATTGTTAATGAAGAGATGGAGCAGCAGGACGCTCCTGATAACGGCTTTGAGGGAATTAACCTCCTGAAGCCAAGAGAAATAAAGGAATTTCTGGACGAGTATGTAATCGGACAGGACGATGCGAAGAAAGTACTTTCGGTTGCAGTGTATAATCATTACAAGAGAATAATGGCAAACGGTGAGAGCATGGACATTGAGGACGAGGGTGTTGAGCTTCAGAAGAGCAATATTCTGATGCTTGGACCTACGGGCTCAGGTAAGACCTTCCTTGCACAGACGCTTGCCAAGCTTCTCAATGTGCCGTTTGCCATAGCTGATGCGACGACGCTCACTGAGGCGGGATATGTAGGCGAGGACGTTGAGAACATACTCCTGAAGCTTATACAGGCAGCGGATTATGATATAGAGAGAGCTGAACACGGAATAATATATATAGATGAGATAGACAAGATTACCAAGAAGTCCGAGAATGTGTCAATCACCAGAGATGTTTCGGGTGAGGGCGTTCAGCAGGCACTTTTAAAGATACTTGAGGGTACTGTCGCATCTGTTCCGCCTCAGGGCGGACGTAAGCATCCGCAGCAGGAGCTTATACCGATAGATACTACCAATATATTGTTCATCTGCGGCGGTGCATTTGACGGGCTGGAGAAGATTATCGATGCCAGAACGGGGCAGTCCTCAATCGGCTTCGGTGCAGAGCTTGTCGAGAAGAACGACAAGAATGTGGGAGAGCTGTTAAAGCAGGTGCTTCCGCAGGATCTGGTAAAGTTCGGACTTATACCTGAGTTCGTCGGTCGTGTGCCTATCACGGTATCACTCGACCTTCTTGATGAGCAGGCACTTGTGAGAATACTCACGGAGCCTAAGAATGCACTTATCAAGCAGTACCGCAAGCTCTTCCACTATGATGAGGTTGAGCTCAAGGTGACGGACGAGGCTGTGGCCGCCATAGCCAAGAAGAGTTTTGAGAGAAAGACGGGTGCGAGAGGACTTCGTGCCATCATGGAGAATATTATGATGGACGTTATGTTTGAGATACCGTCGGACGACTCGATAGCATGCTGTATCATAACCAAGGACACGGTAGAGAAGGGAACACCGCCGGAACTTGAATATAGAACAGATGCGATTAAGGGCATTGCTAACCACGAAATAAAAAGAAATAAAAACGGGGAAACCGCATGAATGAAGTGATAAAGGGTTTAACTGTTATTGCACTCAGAGGAATGACCATATTACCATATATGGTCATTCATTTTGATATTAACAGGAAAAACCTCATAGAGACAGTAGAATATGCCATGACCCATGGTCAGAAGATCTTCATTACCACGAATGTTGAGGAAGAGAAAGAGGATGGCACTGTGGAGCATTTCCGCGAGACGGGTACGGTCTGTGAGATAAAGCAGGTGATGAAGCTTCCGGGTAATGTGATGCGCGTCATGGTGCGTGGCATGGAGAGAGGAAAGAGCCTCGGTTACAGTTATGATGGAAAATTGATGCTGGCAAATATCGATGTTTCGGATGAGCCGGAAGGTGAGACGGACGAACTCATGCTGGCTGCGGTTGCGCGCGACATAAAGGAGCTTTTAAGAAATTATGCCCTTGCAAATCCTAAGTTCAGCAAGGAGACGCTTGGACGTATTATGGTGGCGGACAATCTGTCTGAGCTTATATACCGTGTTATCGCGGAACTGCCGTTTGAAAACGGAAAAAAGACGGAGTTGTTTGAGTGCGATGACATTATAGAGAGGGGCAGACTGACAAAATTAGCCATAAAGAGGGAAATCGACATCGCACAGATTCGAAAGAACTTTATGGACGATGTAAAGTCAGAGTTTGACAAACGCCAGAAGGAGTATGTGCTCCGCGAGCAGATGAGAATTATCCGCGAGGAACTCGGCGAGGAGGGCGAGAGCGAGATTGAGGAATTCCTCGACCGTGTGAGTGGTCTGAATGCGTCTGAGGACATAAAGCAGAAGATAAACAAGGAGATAAGCCGTTATCGCAACATGGCGGCGAGCTCTGCCGAAGCTAATGTGATAAGAAGTTACATCGAGACTCTGCTCGACATGCCTTGGGACAATATGTCGCAGGACAACAACGATATAAAGAATGCTAAGAAGGTGCTCGACAGGGAGCACTATGGACTTGACAAGGTGAAGGAGAGGGTTCTTGAATTTCTCGCAGTCAGACAGCTAAGAGGCGGAAAGGACTCGCCTGTTGTGTGTCTTGTCGGACCTCCGGGAACAGGAAAAACCTCAATAGCGGAGTCGATAGCGCGGGCGCTCGGAAAGAAGTACGTCAGGATATGTCTTGGCGGTGTGCGCGATGAAGCTGAGATAAGAGGACACAGAAGAACCTACGTCGGTGCCATGCCGGGAAGAATTATCGATGGAATTAAGAACGCAGGGGTGAAAAATCCGCTGATGCTGCTTGATGAGATAGACAAGACCGGTAAGGACAGCCGCGGAGATACAGCTTCTGCACTTCTTGAGGTGCTTGACTCGGCGCAGAACTCACACTTTGTCGACCATTACATGGAGGTTCCGGTCGATTTGTCACAGGTATTGTTTATCGCGACAGCCAATGATGCATCTATGATACCTAAGCCGCTCTATGACAGAATGGAAATCATAGAGCTCGCAAGTTACACGGAAAACGAGAAGCTTCACATAGCCTCGGAGCATCTGCTTGCAAAACAGCTTGAAAAGAACGGACTCACGAAAAAAGAGCTGAATATCAACAAGGCAGCCTTAACTGCAATCATACATGGCTACACAAGGGAAGCCGGAGTCAGAAACCTCGAGAGAAAGATAGCGCAGGTTTGCCGCGTGACTGCAAAGAAGCTGTTGTCGGAGGAGCTTCCGCAGGACAAGACGGTGAAGGTTACTGCAAAGAATCTCGTCGATTTCCTTGGAAAGCCGAAGTTCAAGGACGATAAGGCAGATGGTGAGGCTCAGGTCGGAACTGTGACGGGGCTTGCGTGGACGAGCGTCGGCGGTGACACCCTCACGATAGAGGTCACGACGATGCCGGGAAAGGGCGAGATGATTCTCACCGGAAATCTCGGAGATGTGATGAAGGAATCGGCTCGCATCGCACTCAGCTATGTGCGCTCGGTCGCATCGGATTACGGCACGCCCGATGACTTTTTCTCAAAAAATGATATCCATATACATATCCCTGAGGGCGCTGTTCCAAAGGACGGTCCATCTGCCGGAATAACGATGTCGGTCGCAATCCTCTCAGCGGTAAGCAAAATCCCGGTGAGAGCAAGACTTGCCATGACCGGAGAGGTGACACTGCGCGGAAGAGTCCTTCCGATAGGCGGACTCAAGGAAAAGCTCCTCGCCGCAAAACAGTACGGCATCACGAAAGTGCTCGTGCCTGGAAAGAACAGACCTGATGTTGAGGAGCTCGACGCTGAGATAACAGATGGAATTGATATTGTATATGTTGAAAGTATGAAGCAGGTAGCTGATGAGGCACTCTTGCATTGATAGGTAAAATAGATTAGGGTGTCAAAACATGCTTTATAGCTTTAATTGTGTATAACGTGTTATATTTATGCATATCGCGACTTTTGGGAGAAGCTTAGTTGTTCTTAGGACTCTGTTCACTGTCCAGCCACAGTCAGCATGGAGGCTGACTGAGTTGCAAACAGCCATGGAGGGCTGGTTTTGCAACGGTGGCGGGCATTTTATAAAAAATATATCAGAGTCCTTAGAACATCTTGCTTCGTACAATCGGAGCCGATGTGTATAAATATAACACGTTATACATTCATAGATTAAATTATCATGTTTTGACACGCTAATGTGAACATGGAAAGGAGGGAACCATATGGTAGTAAAGTCATTGAGTCTTGAGACCGTGTGCGGCATTACGAGCAAGCTCCCGGAGAACAGCAGCCCGGAGGTTGCCTTTGCCGGAAAATCGAATGTCGGGAAGTCGTCGCTCATAAATGCTCTCGTGAACAGAAAAAGCTTCGCGAGAACCTCATCTGAGCCGGGAAAGACGCAGACCATCAATTTTTATAATGTCAATAATGAGGTCTATCTTGTCGATCTGCCGGGCTACGGCTATGCGCGTACATCCATGGAGACAAGAGAGAAGTGGGGAAAGATGATAGAAAAATATCTTCACACTTCTAAGATGTTAAAGCACGTCTTTCTTCTGGTGGATATAAGACATGAACCGTCGACAAACGATGTGAACATGTACGACTGGATAAAATATCAGGGATTTACGCCTGTCGTGATAGCGACGAAGGCGGATAAGCTCAAGAGAAGCCAGTTACCTAAACAGGTTAAACTGGTTCGTGAGACACTTGGTATGGAGAAGGAAGAAATTCTTATCCCATTCTCTGCCGAGACGAAGCAGGGCAGAGATGAAATCTGGAATATTATAGAAGGTGAGTCATGATATATTCATATATATCGGGGCTCGCGTCCTTCCATTTGCCGCACATTGAGTCAGCCTGCTGCTCATCAGGTACGGTGATTGTTAAATCGATAATGGGATGACCGTTTTCTTTGACCTGGCAGTGGACAGCATAGTCTCCGTTGGATGCTTTGTAGTATTCAGAGATGTTGTTCACTGCCTCTTTTAATTCGTATTTATTGTCGCTGAGAAAAAGATTAATATCAGAGACAATGGAAGACGAAATCTTATATTTGAAAAAATTAATTGTTTCGCGTCCGGAATCCGTTATACTGTAGTGCGTGCTGCTGTGGTAGCTCTCCTCGGTTATGAAACCGTCGGAAATAAGTGTGTTTAGAATTTCCTGCAGGGTAAAATAGGTAGTATAACCCTTTTCAAGGACAAATTCGGAAATCTGTGCATTCGTCATGGGCGAATTAACACGATCCAACATATATAATATTATTAATTTGTATAGGGTTGATGCATCAGTTGCCATATTTCTTACCCTGCCATGTGTTCTGCATGACAAATTCCTTCATTATAGTATTAAGTACCTTCTTTTTGTCGCCGCTCCATAGAGGTGCAAGCAGAATTCGCTTCGGACCGTCCCCTGTAATTCGATGTATAACCATCCCGGGTGGTAATTGCTCAATAATAGATACCACAAGAGAAGCATACTCGTCAAGACTCATAATTGAAAAATTATTGTTGTTTTCTGAAAAATTTCTTTTATATAATTCAGCGAGGTCAGTGCCATCAAGAATATGGAGAAGCTGCAGCTTGATGCCGTCTACTCCAAGTCTTCCAAGATAGCGGCAGGTAGCGAGCATATCTTCCTTACTCTCACCCGGAAGTCCGAGAATGACGTGAACCACGACGGACAATCCGGCATCTTTGAGACGATTTACGGTATCCTCGAATACGGACAGAGGATACCCCCGCCTTATAAAGCGTGCAGAGTCCTCGTGCATAGTCTGTAAGCCAAGCTCCACAAATACAGGCTTTATCCTGTTGAGCCGGGAGAGCAGCGCGATCTTCTCCGGCTCAAGACAGTCCGGTCTTGTGCCAACGGACAGACCGAGTATATCCTCCTGCAATATAACCTGCAAAAAAAGCTGTTCTAAATATGTGACATCCGCATAGGTGTTGGTGTACGCCTGAAAGTATGCAATATATCCTGCAAAATCCTTCACCCCTATCTTAGCTGATACCCTGGCACGCGCCTGTTCAAGCTGGGCGGGGATATCGGGAATATTGCGATGAAGGCGGTCGGAATACACCATTGCCGTTGAGGCAAAATCACCCGAACCGCCGGCACTGCAGAAAATACATCCACGATTGTCAATCGTGCCGTCGCGGTTCGGGCACGTCATGCCTCCGTTTAAGGAAAGCTTGTATACCTTTCCGCCGAAACATTCTCTGTAATATTGATTTAGAGAATAAAATGGTCTGTCAGGTGTGTACATCTTAGTGGATATGATCCTTCACGGCACGGCTAACAACATCAGCAACACGAGGGTCAAATGCCTCAGGCAGAATGTTATTCTCGTTGATGTCTTCATCGGCAACAAGACCTGCGATGGCATGTGCAGCCGCGAGCTTCATCTCCTCGGTAATCTGTGTGGCGCGTCCCTCGAGGGCACCCTTGAATATTCCTGGGAATGCAACAACATTATTCACCTGGTTAGGGAAATCGCTTCTTCCGGTGCCGACAACGCGTGCTCCGGCAGCCTTAGCCACATCCGGCATAATCTCGGGAACCGGATTAGCCATTGCAAAGAGGATGGAATCCTTATTCATAGAGGAAACCATCTCAGGCGTAACAATGTTAGGAGCCGATACACCGACAAAGATATCTGCACCCTTTAATGCGTCGGCGAGAAGTCCGTGGCGGTGGGAGCGGTTAGTCACCTTGACCATCTCCTTCTGCATCCAGTTAAGACCCTCGGAGTCCTCACTGAGTATTCCTGATTTATCGCACATGATAACATTTTTAAAACCGTAGGTGAGAAGAAGCTTTGTGATGGCGACACCTGCGGAGCCGGCACCGTTCACAACGACCTGACAGTCCTCCTTATTCTTGCCTGTGACCTTGAGTGCATTGATTATTCCTGCGAGAACCACTATAGCTGTTCCGTGCTGGTCATCATGGAAAACAGGAATGTCGAGAAGCTTCTTTAAGCGCTCCTCTATCTCAAAGCATCTCGGTGCGGAGATGTCCTCAAGGTTAATTCCGCCGAAAGCAGGGGCGATGTTGACAACAGTCTTTATTATTTCTTCAGTATCCTGAGTGTCAAGACAGATAGGAACGGCATTCACACCGCCAAATTCCTTGAACAGGACAGCCTTGCCCTCCATAACCGGCATTGCGGCGTATGGACCTATATTGCCGAGTCCGAGCACTGCACTTCCGTCGGATACAACAGCAACCGTGTTGGATTTGATTGTGTACTTGTAGGCAGCTTCCTTGTCCTTGGCTATGACCTTGCATGGCTCTGCAACACCGGGTGTATACGCGAGCGCTAAATCCTCGCGGGTGGTTATTTTGCACTTTGGTGTAGTCTCGAGCTTGCCCTTCCATTCTTCATGAAGCTGTAATGCTTTTTCACTGTTTGTCATAAGAAACCTCCGTTACGTTATCATTAGAGTCAAGCATGCGCTGACTTTGAACAATTAAATTTATATTAACATATATTGATAGATTTTTAAATAAAAAATAAAGAAAAATCATAGAAAAATCGTCAATAAAGCCTTTACAATGAGAGTTAGGTAGTATAATATATGTTTATCTTATCATGGATTTTGGATATGATGTTGTTTCTACTTAGTCGAAGTATCCCCCAACAAGCACAATCTACTGCATAGCAGTAAAAGGAGAATAATATATGAGAGAAAAATTAGAGGCACTGCCGCTTTCAGTTTTGAAGGACATTGCAAAGGATAAGAAGGTTAAGCACTACAGCACGATGAAGAAGGCGGAGCTGATTGATGAGTTAGTCAAGCTGTCTGAGCTTGAGGAAGGACAGCAGGAAGTGACGCAGGAGGAAGAGCCTGCAGCTGCATCTAAGCCTGTGCAGGCTAGAAACTACCATAATAATAGGAGAGAGTTTTCCGAGAGAAGGGATATGCCTGAAAAGAGAGAGGCTTCCGAGAGAAGAGATAGTCCTGAGAAGAGGGAGGGGGTCGAGGAGCGCACCGCAAGACCGCAGCCTGTGAGAAATGATGACCCTTACAGACAGGATTACGATCCGGAACTTGTGGACAGAAGTGGGGATGCACATGGCATACTTGAGATAATGCAGGATGGATATGGATTTATAAGATGCGAGAATTTCCTTCCGGGTGAGAACGATGTGTATGTTGCACCTATACAGATTAAGCGCTTTGGATTAAAGACAGGTGACATCATCCGTGGTTACAAGAAGATAAAAAATCAGGGAGAGAAGTTTAGCGCGCTCTTATATATCAAGACGGTTAATGGATTTCCTTTAGCAGAGGTTGTGAAAAGGAGACCGTTTGAGAAGCTTACGCCTATATTCCCTAATGACAGAATTCATCTTGAACTTCCTGACAGCAGTGTAGCAATGAGAATTGTAGACCTTATCAGTCCTATAGGAAAGGGGCAGAGAGGAATGATTGTAGCACAGCCTAAGGCGGGAAAAACTACACTTTTAAAGCAGATTGCCAATTCAATTCTTAGAAATCACACAGATATGCATCTTATGATACTTCTTATTGATGAGAGACCTGAGGAGGTTACGGATATCAAAGAGTCGCTTGAGGGGGACAACGTTGAAGTTATCTATTCGACATTTGACGAGCTCCCTGAGAGACATAAGAGAGTGTCCGAGATGACGATAGAGAGAGCTAAGCGTCTTGTAGAGCAGAAGCAGGATGTCGTTATCCTGCTTGACAGTATTACAAGACTTGCAAGAGCCTACAACATAGTGTGTACCCCTAGCGGAAGAACTCTTTCGGGCGGTCTTGATCCGGCAGCGCTCCACATGCCTAAGAGATTTTTCGGTGCGGCGAGAAACATAAGGGAGGGCGGAAGCCTTACGATACTTGCAACGACCCTTATCGACACCGGAAGCAAAATGGATGATGTAGTCTACGAGGAATTCAAGGGCACCGGCAACATGGAGCTCGTGCTCGACAGAAAACTTTCGGAGAAGAGAATTTTCCCGGCAATCGATATTGTAAAGTCGGGAACCAGAAGAGAGGATCTTCTTCTTACACCGGAGGAATTAGACGTAATGAACTATGTGCGTAAGGCACTTAACGGTTCGCGCGCCGAGGACGCGACGGAGTCCATCATTGACCTCTTTGCAAGGACGAAGAATAATCAGGAATTCGTATCACAGGTAAAAAAGGTGAGATTATTCTAAAAAACTTCTTGCATTCTTGAATTGAATATGATATGCTGAATAAGCTGTTTTATTGGAAGAAATCGGCGATGCCGAATTTCGATACAAGAATATAACGAAGAGGTGAAAAAAATGAGAGAAGGAATCCATCCAAATTACTACCAGGCCAAGGTTGTCTGCAACTGCGGTAATGAATTTGTAACTGGATCAACGAAGGAGTCAATCCACGTTGAGATCTGTTCCAAGTGCCATTCATTCTATACAGGTCAGCAGAAGGCTGCTGCAGCTCGTGGTCGTATTGATAAGTTCAATAAGAAGTACGGTGTGCAGAACAACTAGTAATTCAGAAAGACAGGGTTGTGGATTGGTAGAGCTTTACCGGTTCACGACCTTTTTTGATAATTAGACATTTTTCACAGTTTTCAGAAAATGGAGGAACGGGTGTGAAATCATCAGGTATAGGCGGTCAGGCGGTTATCGAGGGTGTTATGATGAAGAACCGCGATAAGTACGCCGTAGCGGTTAGAAAGCCTGACAATAATATAGAAGTTATTGTGAAGAATTGCAGCGGTATCTCCGACAGACATAAATTCCTCAAGCTTCCGATAATCAGGGGCGTTTACAATTTTATCGACTCCCTCATTGTGGGTATGTCGACGCTCAGCTACTCGGCGAGTTTCTATGAGGACGACGAGCCGGACGAGAAGGAGAAAGAGAAAGCCGCTAAGAAGCCGAAAACCAAGGAGCAGGAGGCAAAGGAGGAGAAAGCCATGATGACCTTTACGGTCATTTTGTCGATTGTGATGGCTGTGCTCATCTTTATGGTTGCCCCTTACTATGTATCGAGGCTGTTTGCGCTGTTTGTCAGGAACGATACGGCGGTTATTATTATAGAAGGAATTGTGAGACTGGCTTTTTTCGTAGCTTATGTGAAGCTTATCTCACTTATGAAGGATATAAAGCGCGTGTACATGTACCACGGCGCGGAGCACAAATGCATCAACTGCATAGAGCACGGCATGGAACTGAACGTGGAGAATGTGCTCAAGAGCTCGAAGGAACACAAGAGGTGCGGAACGAGTTTTCTGCTTATAGTCATGTGCATAAGTATTGTGTTTTTCATGTTTATAAGGGTTGACTCACCTGTTTTGAGACTGGTGCTCAGGCTTTTGCTTGTGCCTGTGATAGCGGGAGTCTCATATGAGGTATTAAGGTTTGCCGGAAATTCGGACTCGAAGTTTATGGATATTGTAAGCAAGCCGGGACTGTGGTTACAACATCTGACCACGAGCGAGCCCGATGCCTCCATGGTCGAGGTGGCTATCGCTTCAGTTGAGGCTGTGTTCGACTGGAGAACTTACATTCAGAATTTGAAGGATGGGAATTAGCTGTGGAATATACCAACAGAGAGCTTTTAAGGGAAGGCTGTGACAGGCTCAGACAGGCGGGCATCGCGGAAGCGGACACGGACGCATGGATTTTGTTTTCGTCGAGCACCGGGTTTAGCCGCACTGATTACCTGATGCGCGGAAATGACAGAGCACCGCAGGAAACGGTGGACAGATATTTTGCGAAGCTTGAGCGCAGGGCAGACAGGGAGCCGGTTCAGTATATAGAGAGGACTGCGCCGTTCATGGGCTTTGACTTCCTTGTGAATGAGAATGTTCTCATACCGCGCATGGACACGGAGATACTCGTATCGGAGGCACTGAAGCTTGCAAAGCTCATGTTTGTTGATAGACTGCACGGGACGGAGTTTGCCGTGCTGGATATGTGTACCGGGTCGGGCTGCATAGCGGAGAGTGTTTATCTTCTCCTTAAAAAAGATGGCTGTAAGGCGGCGGTGACTGCCTCGGATATATCCGAAAAGGCGCTGGAAGTAGCAAAAGAAAATTCAAGGCGGCTGGGCGCAAGGATTAATTTCATTCAGGGAAATCTCTTTGATAATGTGACAGGAAGCTTTTCAATGATTTTGTCCAATCCACCGTATATAAGGACGGATGTGATTGCGGATCTCGAGCCGGAGGTTCGCGCGCATGAGCCTGTTCTTGCACTTGACGGGACGGCTGACGGGCTGTATTTTTACAGAAGGATAACTGATGATGCTTTCGGGCACCTTGTAAACGGGGGAGTAATTTTGTTTGAAATCGGCTATGACCAGGCGATGGAGGTCTGCGATATGCTAAGCGCGAAGGGATATCGCGATATTCAGGTGATAAAGGATTTTGCAGGGTTAGACAGAGTTGTGAAGGCGGTTAGGCCGTGATTGATATACAAAGTTTAGCAGTTACTTAATAAGTAGTATATGAAAAGAGGAATGAAAAAGCATGGAAAATAATATGTTTCACAAATTAGATGACTTATTGATGAGATATGAAGATTTGACTGCGGAGCTCAACAATCCGTCAGTCGTTGAAAATCAGACACGTTTCAGAAAACTTATGAAGGAGCAGAGTGACCTCACTCCGCTTGTAGATGCGTACAAGGAATACAAGAACTGCCAGCAGACGGTTAAGGACAGCCTTGAGATGCTTGACACAGAGAGCGATGAGGAGCTTCGCGAGATGGCCAAGGAGGAGCTCAATGATGCGAAGGCGCGAATTGAGGAGCTTGAGCACACTATGAAAATTCTCCTCCTTCCTAAGGACCCTAACGATGACAAAAACGTTATCGTGGAGATAAGAGCGGGTGCGGGCGGCGACGAGGCTGCGCTCTTTGCGGCTGAGCTGTTCCGTATGTACACACACTATGTTGAGACAAAGCGTTGGAAGGTAGAGATAATTAATGCCGACGAGACCGGAATTGGCGGTATGAAGGAAGTCGAGTTCATGGTTAAAGGTCAGGGTGCCTACTCAATCCTCAAGTACGAGAGCGGTGTCCATCGTGTACAGCGAGTTCCTGAGACAGAGTCGGGCGGACGTATCCACACCTCGACGGCTTCCGTTGCCGTTATGCCTGAGGCTGAGGAGGTTGATGTCCACATCGACGAGAAGGATATCCGTATCGATGTAATGCGTGCCTCCGGTAACGGTGGACAGTGTGTCAACACAACGGACTCCGCTGTACGACTTACACATTATCCTACGGGAATTGTCGTATACAGCCAGACCGAGAAGTCACAGATACAGAACAAGGATAAGGCTTTCGCAATCCTCAGAGCCAAGCTCTACGAGATGGAGTGCCAGAAGGCGCATGATGCCGAGGCTGATGCGAGAAGAAGCCAGATCGGTACGGGAGACCGCTCCGAGAAGATAAGAACCTACAACTTCCCACAGGGACGTGTGACGGATCACAGAATTAACCTCACTCTCTATAAGCTTGACAAGATTATGGACGGAGATATACAGGAGATAATTGATGCATGCATCGCCGCCGACCAGGCTGCTAAGCTTGCGAAGATGAATGAGGAGAACTAAA
>CAMEEX010000052.1 GCA_945915235.1 uncultured Clostridia bacterium
GCATGGAGAATCTTCTGCTTAATTCCGCATCACCAAGCATCATAAACTGCTCATAAAATTTTGTTAGCGCTATTAGCATGTTAGCGTTTATAGAGGTTAACTCTATAGTACTAATATGCGATATCTAAATAGCGCTAACCACTAAAGTCTACATAGCATTCTTCATTATAAGTATTAGAGCTTTATAAGCTTATATCTATTATGCTTCCCTCAAAAATATGTGCTGTTCCAAAAGGTCTTACCCTTGGCTGATCACCTTCCACTGTTGCCAAATAATATGTCTCTGCTTCTTTTAAAAATTTCAATACTCGTTCCATGATGTAATCTTCCTGCTATCAACTTAAATTTTGGGGTTCATGATGGTGTTGCAAGCCCTTTTTCTCTAGTACTTCATACTGTGTTTTTATTTTTTTCTGTCATATTATTGTTATCAAAGTATTTCATATTGCGGAGTTTTCGCGGTCGCCCTTGTCACAATCTCTCCAAATATCTCACCGGCACTTCCTTCGTCAGCCACACACCATTAGCTGAGATAAATAAAGTTAACAATTATTTTGCCACCACGAAGCTGACAGATTTTACAAATTAATTTAAAATAAATGTGGACAAAATGAAACAACTCTCTGTTATCATTCTGTCCACATTTTACCTTCGGCTCTCAGCCTTTTGTTATAAATAAATCTCTTTACCGATGTTGTCGCGAATCCAGTCTTCTAAAACATTCCAAGATGTTATATAGTCTTTACCGATTTTTATCAGCGGCAAACTTCCGGAAGCAATCAATGCCCGCACTTTCGTCTTTCCAAATGGAAAAATTTCATATAAATCTGTCTGAGTTAAAATTCTATTTTCATAATCAGACTTATAAATATCCTCATTTGAAATAATTTTATCTTTGCTCATTCTGTTCCCCCTTCTCTTATCCGGAAAGCATCCATAATTCAACTCTTTAAACGATCTCCTGCATCCGTCCTCACATAATAATTCTCCATTACGAAACAATTGCAAATTCATCGTTTTTAAGTCTCATATAAATTATGAATTATTTTTTGAAAAACATCTTAATCCAACATACCCCGCTCTCATTTGTTTTCAGTATAAATAATATATAGGCAGTTTTAATTTCTTTCGATGGAACAAAAAAAGCTCGACAGCATTTATGCCATCAAGCTTTTTACCCGCTTTTGATTTAATTTAAGATTGTATTTTTATTAGTACAACAATTTTTCTGTACTATTTTCATGTGTATTGTGCGTCGTTTTTAGTTTTTACCCCTATTTTTACCCCTGTTTTTTCGATTCCAAACGGTCTAAAATAGCATTTTTGAATCCTTTTAAAAATGAAAAAGTGCCGTAAAACAGGCGTTTACAGCACTTTTTCGAGAGTGGAGTAGACGGGAATCGAACCCGTGTCCGAACCACCGTCCATCGTCCTTCTACAAGCTTAGTTAATCTTTTTGAGTTGCATAAGCAACTCTTTTTCCCTCCATACACCTCCGGTTAACAGGATTTGCACTTCAGTAGCTTCATAATACGCCCGCGGGTTCAAAGCTTTGCCCGTGTCGTTTCCTACAGAGTCGACGCCCGGTTCCTAACGTGTAGGTGCGCTAGGTCGAACGGCTGCCATCTAGGGCAGCAAATGTCGCAGCTTACGCTGCAACAGCTAAATTATCTTCAGCGTTTAATTTTAATTTGGCATTTAACGCATTCCGTGCGGCTTGCTTCTCCGACTTCAAATAGCCCGTCGAAACCTTTACTACCCCGAATTTTAGTAGAGATTTTTCACTTTGAAGTCCTTCTCAGCCTCTCTTCGCTGATCCTTCTTGGCGATGGTGTCTCTCTTGTCATAGAGCTTCTTGCCTCGTCCAAGTCCCACCTGAACCTTGACAAGACTGCCCTTTAGGTAAACCTGAAGCGGTACAAGGGTATAACCCTTCTGGGATACAGCTCCCAGAATCTTGTTGACCTCGTGGCGGTGAAGAAGGAGCTTCTTAGGTCTTAGAGGGTCTCTGTTAAAGATATTGCCCTTCTCGTAAGGACTTATGTGCATGTTGTAGACATACACCTCGCCGTCCTCGACGCGGATAAAAGCTTCCTTGACACTGCACTTTCCCATACGGATTGACTTGACCTCCGTGCCGTGGAGCGCAATGCCCGCCTCCCATGTATCCTCGATAAAGTAATCAAAGTAGGCTTTTTTATTGTTCGCTATTAACTTGTAATTATCTTTATCGCCCATGTCTTTCTTTCCTTTCGTCAACAATCGGAATTATACCACATATACCGATTGGTTTGCAATGGATATTTTGAAATCTTTTACTTCTGCACGACCTCGAAATCTATCGTACGCATAAGCTTATCTGTTCCCACAACCTCGACCGTCACCTGCTGCCCGAGTTTGTAGGTGCGGTGGCTCACCTCGCCGTAGAGCTCATAGTGAGTCTCGTCGAAGATATAGTAATCGTCCTCCAATGTATTAATATGCACCATGCCCTCTATGGTGTCAGGCAGCTCTACATAAAAGCCGTAAGCGGTCACTCCCGAGATGACACCGTCGTACATATTTCCGATGCGCGAGGACATGTACTCCACCTTCTTGAGCTTATCGGTGTCTCGCTCCGCATCGTCAGCCCTTCGCTCCATGATGCTTGAGTTTTTGGCTACATCAGGCAAAATCCTCTCGTAGTGCTCTATACGTCTCGGACTGAGCCCTCCATGAAGGTTTTCCTTGATAATCCTGTGAATCTGGAGGTCAGGATATCTTCTTATAGGAGAGGTAAAGTGGCAGTAATACTTTGCCGAGAGTCCGAAATGTCCCGTACATTCCGTCGAGTACTGTGCCCTCTTCATGCTTCTGAGCGTAAGCCTTGATATGAGTGGCTCCTCAGGTGAGTCCTGTATGGACGCGAGAAGCTTCTGCAGCTCCTTCGGGTGGACATAGTCCTGTCCCGTGTGAATCGAGTAACCGAAGTTGTTGATAAACGTCGCAAGACTTCTTATCTTCTCCGGATCCGGATCATCGTGCGTCCTGTAGACGAACGGAAGCTCCTGCCAGAAGAAATCCTCTGCCACGGTCTCATTTGCCGCGAGCATGAAATCCTCGATGATTCTGGTGGCGACGTTGCGCTCATACGGCTTGATATCTATAGGCTTTCCATTTTTATCAAGAATAATCTTGCTCTCAGGGAAATCGAAGTCGATTGAGCCCCTGTTCTCCCTTCTGCTTCTTAAAAGCTCCGAGAGTTCCTTCATAAGGAAAAACATATCTACGAGGTCTGAATACTTCTCTTTTTCCTCTGCATCGTCGTCGACGAGTATCTTTTTTACCGAGGTGTAGGACATACGGCGGTCAACATTTATAACTGACTCGCATATTCTGTGCCCGACAATATTTCCCCTGAAATCGATGTCCATAACACAGCTTAACGCCAGTCTGTCAACGCCCTTGTTGAGGGAACAGATGCCGTTGGAGAGCTTGTGCGGAAGCATCGGGATAACTCTGTCCACGAGATATACGCTCGTGCCTCTCTCCCTCGCCTCCTTGTCGAGCGGCGAGTTCTCAGTCACATAGTTGCTCACGTCGGCAATGTGCACGCCAAGTGTATAGCCGTTCTTGTTTTTTGATATGCTGATGGCGTCGTCGAGATCCTTAGCGTCCTCTCCGTCGATTGTGACCGTGGTGAGTGCTCTAAAATCCACCCTGCCCGCGCTCGCCTTCGAGTCAACGCTGTCGGGAATTGTCTCAAGACTGTCCATGACCTCCTTAGGAAACTCCACAGGTATATCATATGCCGCGATGATGGACATTATGTCCGTTCCCGGATCGTTTACATGTCCGAGAATTTCGATTATCTTCCCCTCAGGCTTATGTGTATCATCGCCGTAGTTCGTTATCTTCACGACCACCTTATGTCCGTCGACCGCACCCATGTCCGAACCCGCCGGAATGTAAATATCCTTCAGAAAATGCTGGTCATCAGGTCTTACAAAACCGTAGCTCTTGGACTTCTGGTAGTAGCCCACAAGATGGTCTGCTCCGTGCTCTAACACCTTGACGATTCTTCCCTCGCGCCTTCTTCCTTGTGACTTCTCACAGGTTATGACTATCTGCACCCTGTCGTGATGAAGCGCCCCTGCCGTATACTTTGCCGGTATGAACACGTCATCAGGCTCCCCCTCTATGGTCACGAAGCCGAAGCCGTTCGGGTGGCTCTCGAACACACCTGTTATCTGCGACGTGTCAGGCTTCATGTACTTGCCCTTCTTCGTGATGGTCAGCTTTCCCTCGGATACGAGGCTGTCAAGCACACGCTCGAGCTCATGCCTGTCCTCCTTCGCCACATTTAAGAAAATCGCAAGCTCCTTTATCTTCATAGGAACATACAGCTCATCGTGAACCAGCTCCACTATCATCTTTTTTCTCTGCTCAAATAATTCGTCCATATTCCCCTCCAATCTATACAATAAAACATTTAACTAAATAAATTTTTTCACTTGGCAGCCATGTACCAGATAAGCCGCACAACCGCATAACATACCACATCAGCCATATTATGCGTTTACGCAAAAACACCCTCGCAGTGTTATCTGCAAGGGTGTCATTCACTAAAATACGTTGAGAACTAATGCAATCACAAGAAAAGCTATTGCAGCGATGGTAGTAAACTTCTCAAGCTTACCTTCCACTGAACGTCCCTTGTTTCTGCCCCAGTATGTCTCAGCAGCGCCGCTTATCGCACCAAGTCCCGCGCTCTTACCTTCCTGAAGTAACACTATTGCTGATAAAGCTATACAATCAATTACAAAAATCACTGTTAATATTATCTTCAAAACTGCCATGGTTCACACCTCCTAAGCAAATATACCAATATGTGACTCCCCTGCCAATACAAAGCAAAAAGAGCACCAACTTCATCTATATTAGCATAGTCGGTGCTCTTTTTCAAGTATTATTTTTATAACTTGTCGTTTTTATAGCCTATAACATTATCCCACAGACCTGTTGTCCCTTATTTTACTATAAGTGACTTTCCTGTCATCTCAGCAGGCTGAGGAAGCTCCATAATCTCGAGAAGTGTAGGAGCGATGTCTGCAAGGCAGCCGCCCTCTCTGAGCTTATATGAAGGGTCAGCGTTAACAAGGATAAACGGAACAGGGTTCGTTGTGTGTGCTGTGTGAGGCTTGCCGGTTTCATAGTCAATCATCTTCTCTGCATTTCCGTGGTCAGCGCAGATAAAGAGAACGCCGTCAACGTCCTTGACTGCCTGAACTGCATCGCCTACGAGCTGGTCAACTCTCTCTACAGCCTTAATTGCAGCAGGGATAACGCCTGTGTGGCCTACCATGTCAGGGTTAGCAAAGTTGATGATGATGACATCGTACTTGTCCGACTTGATTGCCTCAACGAGGTCCATTCCAACCTCAGGAGCGCTCATCTCAGGCTTGAGATCGTAGGTAGCCACATCCTTAGGGCTATTTACGAGAAGTCTTGCCTCATCGACATTCGGCTCCTCAACACCGCCGTTGAAGAAGAATGTTACATGTGCATACTTCTCTGTCTCGGCAAGTCGAAGCTGCTTGAGACCCTTGCTTGCAATGTACTCACCGAAGGTGTTCTTGATTGTGCCGTTCTCAAATGCGATGAGCTTGTTAGGGATTGTCTCATCGTAATCCTTGAAGCATACGAAGGTGAGAGGTATGAACTTTCTGTCAAAGCCCGTGAACTTGTCATCGCAGAATGCTCTTGTCATCTCTCTTGCGCGGTCAGGACGGAAGTTGAAGAAGATAACTGAATCATTCTCCTTAACAACTGATAAAGGCTGTCCTGCCTCGTCCGTGATAACGGTAGGAATTACGAACTCATCAGTGACACCGTTAGCGTAGGAGTCCTCCATAGCCTTCACGGCGCTTGTAGCCTTAACGCCCTCGCCGAGCACGAGTGAATCATAAGCCTTCTTCACTCTGTCCCAGTTGTTATCTCTGTCCATTGCATAGTAACGTCCTGAAAGAGATGCAACCTTGCCGACACCGATCTCTGCCATCTTCTCCTCGAGCTTTGCAACATAGTCCTTGCCTGATGCAGGAGGTGTGTCACGTCCGTCCAAGAATGCATGAACGTATACCTTCTCAACGCCGCACTTCTTGGCAAGCTCGAGAATACCGTACACATGTGAAATATGGCTGTGAACGCCGCCGTCCGATAAAAGTCCCCAGAGGTGAAGGTCTGAGTTGTTCTTCCTGCAGTTGTCCATAGCTGCAAGGAGTGCCTTGTTCTCGAAGAAATCTCCGTCCTCGATTGCCTTGGTTATTCTTGTCAAATCCTGATATATGATACGTCCGGCACCGATGTTCATGTGACCAACCTCAGAGTTACCCATCTGTCCGTCAGGAAGTCCTACAGCGAGACCTGAAGCGTTACCCTTTACAAACGGGCACTCCTTCATAAGCTTGTCCATAACTGGTGTGTTGGCAAGCGCAATAGCATTTCCCTCTGTACGGTCACTAAGTCCGTAGCCATCAAGTACCATAAGTACAACCGGTTTCTTTCTCATTGTGATATTCTCCTTTAAATTTATAATCTTGTAAACAATGTTTTTCATGTATGAAATGGTAAAACAATATTAATCGGCGTATTTTTGTGCCTTAAATATTCTTTCATACTTTTCCGTGTGAATTGTACCACATGCAAAAAGCTATGTCAAATTATTAACTAACTTTGCCCGAGTCAAAACCTATCGCCTTTGAAAATAATATTCCGGCTAATCAATCACCAGCTCCACAGGACAATGGTCGGAGCCCATGACCGAATGGTGGATATCCGCACTCACAAGCCTGTCCTTCAACTCCTCGGACACGAGGAAATAGTCGATACGCCACCCGGCGTTGTTTTCCCTCGCATGGAACATGTACGACCACCACGAGTACCTGTCCGTCACATCAGGGTAAAAATATCTGAAGGTGTCGATAAAGCCACTGTCAAGAAGCTCGGTCATCTTGCCTCTCTCCTCATCGGTAAAGCCCGCATTCTTGCGATTGCTCTTAGGATTTTTGAGGTCAATCTCCTTGTGAGCCACATTCATGTCTCCGCACACGATAACGGGCTTGTTCTCTCTAAGTCCGTTAAGATACACCCTGAAATCGTCCTCCCACTTCATTCTGTAGTCGAGCCTCTCAAGCCCTCTCTGTGAGTTAGGCGTGTACACGGTCACAAGGTAGTAATCCTCAAACTCGAGCGCAATTATTCTTCCCTCATTGTCGTGCTCCTCAATTCCCATATCGTAGGATACACTTAGCGGCTCCTCCTTCGTAAAAATCGCCGTACCGGAATAGCCCTTCTTCTTCGCATAGTTCCAGTACGCGTGATATCCCGGCTTATCCCACGCAAGCTGACCCTCGGAGAGCTTAATCTCCTGAAGGCAGACCGCATCGGCGTCAACCTTATCAAAAAAATCCATAAAGCCCTTGTCGAGGCAGGCTCTAAGACCATTTACATTCCAAGAAATATATTTTTTCGGCATACCACTCCTCCGTTTTCCGATAAAATTATTTATTAATTTCTCCATTGAGAAATTCAATCGCATATATACTCATAAGATTTACCATGACGGCGAGCGCGTCCTCGTCCACGTCAAAATGTGAGTTGTGGTGTGCCGCACACGTCTCAGGTACCTTCGGATTTCTCGAACCGACAAACGCATAGCAGCCCGGCACTTTCAGAATATACTCGGCAAAATCATCTCCGCCAAGTGACGGCGTTCTGCTCTCGACAACGCTCTCCTTGCCGAACACAGATGTGAGCACCTTTCTCACCTCAAGCGTGGACTCCTCATCATTTATGAGAGGTGAGGTGAAATCCTTCCACTCTATTGACACCGTTCCGCCGTACATTGCGGCTATGGACGATGCCACGAGCTCTATTCTCTCCTTGGTAGCCTTTCTAAGCTCCGGTGAGAACACACGGATTGTTCCCTCCATCGCAGCTTCCTCGGCAACCACATTGTAGGCTGTTCCCGCATCGAGCTTTCCTATACCTATAAGGATACTCTCGAGAGGATTTGTCCTTCTCGTTATAAGCGCCTGTATTGCGACAACTATCTGGCTTGCAATGTAGAGCGCGTCGACTCCCAGATGTGGAGTGGACACATGCGCCGATTTACCGTGCACGGATATTCTAAACCAGTCAACGCTCGCATTGTTCGGTCCGATTGATGCGACAACCTTTCCCACGTCATACGCGGAGCTTACATGTATGCCGAAGGTTCTGTCGGCTCCGTCAAGATAGCCGCCGTCGACAAAAAGTCTTGCGCCGTAGCCGATCTCCTCGCCCTGCTGAAAGTTAAGACGCACCGTTCCACCGAACTTGTCCTTGTTGGCAGCAAGTATTCTTGCGGCACCGACAAGCGCGGCAGCATGTGCATCATGTCCGCAGGCATGCATTTTCCCCGGTACGGTGCTCTTATAAGGGCACTCATTTGCCTCCTCGACATCGAGCGCATCTATATCTGCTCTCAGCACAATCGTCTTATCCCCCGCAAGATTTCCCTTAATCTCGGCGTACACGCCCGTATCACCGACACGCTTATGCTCCACTCCGAGCTTGTCAAGCTCCTCCTCTATGCGCTTAGCAGTGCCAAACTCCTCCTTGGCAGTCTCAGGGTGCATGTGAAAATATCTTCTCAGATTGACCACATACTGATGGTCTGCCCAAACATCATCATATATCTTTTTTTCAAACTCGTTCATATTAATCCTCATTTCCGAGCGATTTATCGCGAGGAGGCGATGAGAAATTCGCGCAGGCAATTTCTCATCTGCCATCAAAGCAATTTGTTTTCGCTCATAAACAAATTGCATGTGTGAAAAATATGCTATCAAGCTTATTTTTCACACTAGTCTCCAATCCGCCTTATGGCAATAAAATCTAATATTAATATGCCTCTTTATTCTTTATAAGGCAAAACAGTCAGTGCGGCAGATTTTCTCCACCGCACCGACTCATTTTCAATGCTCAATATTCAAATTTAGTTCTGCTTAAGTCCTGCAAGCTCCTTGAGTGCATCAAGTGAGTCAACCTTATTTGAGTAAAGTGACAGCGGCGCGATAAGTGTGTCGCCTATTACAGTGAGGTCGTAGTTATTGGCTGCGGCATCATTGTATAAATAAGCCTTGTGCTGGAAGGAGTTGAGGTCGATATCGCCGTTGTTGAGTGCCTCATTCGGAAGGTTATACGCGTCAAATGTCACAAGCTCAATGTAGATGCCTGCGTTCTCATCGTCGAGAACCTTCTGAACCGCGAGCCAGTGGTCGTTAGATGAACCGCACACACCGACCTTCACAACGGTCTTTCCGTCCTGTGAGGACTTGTAGTTTAAGATATCGTTTACGAAATTATCATCCACGGTATAGTTAGCATCATAATCGAATGCCGGGAAATATGCCTCCTTGTATGCCTCTAAGAGGAACTCGGCAACAGTCTGTGTGTGGAATGCATCAACGATAGTCTTATATGCCTCATTGTCAGCGTCCTCTGTTCTTGCAACGATAATGTTTACATATGGGTTGTCGCCGTTCTCGTCCTGCTTCTCGATTATAAGCGCGTCCTTCGATGGAACAAGCCCGTAAGGAATTGCATAGGTTCCGTTGATTGTGCTTGCACCGTAATCCCCGAGTGTAGATGTAAGCGTGTTGGCAGTCGTAGGAACTATCTCAATGTTGTAGATGTACTTGGTTACATCCTTGAGTTCAGGTGTGTAGCCCGCAGCCGGGTCAACCTCTATAAGTCCTGCCGTCTCAAGGAGCTTGATTGCTCTTGACTGGTTCGTTCCGTCATCAGGAACACCTATCTTTACAGGCTCAGATGCTTTCTTTCCGCATGCGCTGAGCGCGAGTGTGCTCACAAGGAGCATTGCCGTAGCGGCTTTTCTAATAAAACTCTTTTTCATACTTTTCCTCTTTTCCGCACATTTTATAAATATTGTGCTGTTTTTTTCCGGGAGAAAATCCTCCTATTTTTCCCTCTTTGTAATTAACTCTCTATTTGTTGTCTTCTTCGAGAAGAAATTACCTAATGTCTGAAGGACACACACGAATGCGAGAAGCAAAACGACGCACACGTTTACAATGTCCTGATGGTTGAGGTTCTGTCCGTAGTTGATTGCGAAGCTTCCTATTCCGCCCGCACCCACGGCACCTGCCATCGTTGTGAGTCCTATAAGGCTTATCGCAGTGATCGTGGTCACTCTTATGAGCTCCGGCACCGCCTCGTGGAGATATATTCTGAATATCAGTCCCATGGTTGTGCTTCCCATGCTCCTTGCCGCCTCTATCTTGCCATAGGATACGTTCGCAAGTGCGGTCTCAACCTGTCTTGTAAAGAACGGCACAGCTCCGAATATAAGCGGAACCACCGCACCCTTTACACCTATAGCCGTTCCGACGAGCGCTCTCGTGAACGGAATAAGGAATATAAGTAAAATGATAAACGGTATAGACCTGAACACATTCGTGAAAATATCAACAATATAATAAATCACAAGGTTCTGTCTTATTCCGTCGCGCTTTGTGACCGTGAGTATCACTCCGAAGGCAAGCCCGAATATAAACGTGAACACACCCGCAATCGCGAACATCTGCAAGGTCTGCCCGCAGCTAGTCGTGAACCTGTCCCAGTACGCCACAACATTCGGCATTATTTTTTCCAAAAACTCCATCTTTTCAATCCTCCATGTCACTGCCTTGCAGTGACTTAAAAATCAATGAAAAACGTGCTTTTTACGTTTTTCCTGTGTGAAATCGTAATACATCTTAGACAATGTTTTTTATTGTCTTAGATGTATTTTTCACACTAGTACCTCCGTTCCGACCTTGATTTTCTCAAGGTACTTAAAGGTATCGGCTATCGCCGCATCACTTCCCTTAAAGATTACAATTATTCCGCCAAGTGGTCTGTCCCCGATCATCTCCACATTGGCGAGAACAATGTTTACCTTGATGTCAAATCTCTTGGAGATATCCGATATTACCGCCTCACCCGTGCAGTCATTCTCAAATATGAGTTTCACCAGCTTATCATTGCCAGAAAGCTGCACAAGCGGCACATTCTCGGCAATCATCTTGTTAATCTTGGAGAGGTTTGAAACCGTGTTGATAAATTTCTTTGTTATAGGCTGCTTAGGGTGTGCGAATATGTCGTACACATCGCCCTGCTCCACAACAGCTCCATTCTCCATGACGGCAACCTTGCTGCATATCGTCTTTATGACCGTCATCTCATGTGTTATGAGGACAATCGTGAGACCGAGCTGCCTGTTAAGCTTCTTCAAAAGATTTAAAATAGCCTCCGTCGCCTCCGGGTCAAGTGCGCTCGTCGCCTCATCGGACAACAGCACTCCCGGATTGTTCGCAAGTGCTCTCGCTATAGCAACTCTCTGTTTCTGTCCTCCGGAAAGCTGTGAAGGATACACGTTTTCCTTGTCCTTCAAATCGACAAGCTCGAGAAGCTCATGCACTCTCTCCCTTATTTCCTGCCTGCTCTTCCCCGAATACTTGAGCGGGTAGGCTATATTGTCGAACACCGTGCTTCTGTCAAGAAGGTTGAAGTGCTGGAATATCATTCCGATGCCCTTTCTCGCGCGGTTTAGCTTCTTGTCGCTCACCTTCTTTAACACCTCGCCCTTCGGCGTGTTCTCCATTCTCGTGAGCTGCACTCCGTTTACATTGATTTCTCCGGAGTCAGGAACCTCAAGAAGATTGATGCACCGCACCAGAGTCGACTTTCCTGCGCCCGAGTAACCTATAATTCCGTATATTTCACCATCTTCAATCGTGAGCGAGACGTTCTTTGCCGCCTCGACATCACCCGACTTGAGATGATAGGTTTTGTTCAAATTCTTAATTTCTATCATATATCCCCATTCCGCCGCCACCTGACGGCACAAACAGCAACAAAAAACTGTCACTTTTACAACCAAAAATCACTGCAGTCAATTCCTACTCTTTTAATATGATTACCACTCTGACTGTAAGTGGCATTATACATTGTGTATTCCAAATTTTCAAATATGTTTTACCTAGAGTTTGTTATAGTTTTATCCTATATCAATAAAATATACTTATTTGAGATGCTGCATAAATTTGTCATCTATACAAAATCTTTTCTAAAAATCTATTTTAAACCAAAAAAGAACCGGATATGATATCTCACAAATCCGGTTCCTTCTAATAATATTATACTTCTAAAGCAAATCTGCCTTATTTATAATTTACAATCTTGCCAAAATCAGCCTTCAGGCTGGCACCGCCGACAAGACCTCCATCGATGTCCGGCATAGCAAATAACTCTGCTGCATTGCCTGCATTTACAGAGCCGCCGTACTGAATACGAACTGCCTCAGCGGTAACGTCATCATACATCTCGCGAACGCAGTCACGGATAGCCTTACATACCTCCTGTGCCTGGTCTGATGTAGCAGTCTTGCCTGTTCCGATAGCCCAGATTGGCTCGTAAGCGATTACAAGGTTAGCAACATCTGCTGCTGCAACACCTGCAAGGTCGGACTTAATCTGAAGTCTTATCCAGTCAAGTGTAACGCCAAGCTCTCTCTGCTCCAATGTCTCACCACAGCAAAGGATAGGTGTAAGACCTGCCTCGATAGCCTTCTTAACCTTCTTATTGAGGAGAACATCGTCCTCCTTGAAGTAATCTCTTCTCTCGGAATGTCCGATGATAACATACTTAACGCCTGCATCTACAAGCATATCTGCTGAAATCTCGCCTGTGTAAGCACCCTTGGTCTCGAAGTACATGTTCTCGGCACCTACAGCTACGTTGGTTCCCTTTACAGCGTTGACAACAGGAACGATATCGATAGCAGGTACACAGTATACAACCTCTACATCATCGGATACTACCAATGGCTTAAGCTCTTCAACCAAAGCTACTGCCTGACTAGGAGTCATGTTCATCTTCCAGTTTCCGGCAACAATCTTCTTACGCATAATAATCTCCAATCCGCCGCCATATTGCGGCACAGAAGCATAAAAACATCTATATGCACAATACGCGCATATACATTCATCTGCATACGTTTATATTGTGCATATAATATGTCCTGTTATGCTGTCATATTTTAATTATATTACAAACTGATTACTTGTCATCAGCTGCCATAACGCCAGGAAGCTCCTTGCCCTCTAAGAACTCAAGGGAAGCGCCGCCGCCTGTTGAGATGTGGCTCATCTTGTCAGCGAAGCCTAACTGGTTAACTGCTGCTGCACTGTCACCGCCGCCGATGATTGTTGTAGCCTCTGTCTCAGCGAGAGCCTTAGCTACAGCGATTGTACCCTTTGCAAGAGTTGGGTTCTCGAATACACCCATAGGTCCGTTCCAGACTACTGTCTTAGCGGACTTAACAGCCTCAGCGAAAAGCTCCTGAGTCTTAGTTCCGATATCAAGACCTTCCATGTCAGCCGGAATCTTATCAGCGTCAACTACTGTTACATCGATTGGAGCGTCGATTGGGTCAGGGAAACCTGCTGCAACTGTTGTATCGATAGGAAGAAGAAGCTTCTTGCCAAGCTTCTCAGCCTTGTCCATCATCTCCTTGCAGTACTCGATCTTCTCGTCATCTACAAGTGACTTACCAATCTCATAGCCCTTAGCCTTTAAGAATGTGAATGCCATACCACCACCGATGATGAGTGTATCGCACTTCTCAAGAAGGTTGTTGATTACGTTGAGCTTATCTGCAACCTTAGCACCGCCGAGGATAGCAACGAATGGACGAACAGGGTTGTTTACTGCGTTTCCAAGGAAGTCGATCTCCTTCTGCATAAGGTAACCAACTGCATTGTCTCCGCCCTTCTCCTTGATGAACTTAGTAACACCGGCAACAGAAGCATGTGCTCTGTGTGAAGAACCGAAAGCATCGCAAACATATGAGTCTGCAAGATCAGCTAACTCCTTGGAGAACTGCTCACCGTTCTTAGTCTCCTCAGCACCTCTGAAACGTGTATTCTGAAGAAGAACAACATCTCCCTCGTTCATGGCTGCAACTGCTGCTGTAGCTGCCTCGCCTGTTACATTGTAATCGGAAACGAATACAACTTCCTTTCCGAGCTTCTCGGAAAGTCTCTTTGCTACAGGAGCAAGTGACTCACCCTCGTTAGGGCCATTCTTAACCTTTCCAAGATGTGAGCAGAGGATAACCTTAGCGCCCTCGTTTATTAACTTATTGATTGTAGGGAGAGCTGCAACGATACGGGTCTCGTCTGTAATCTCGCCGTTCTTTAAAGGTACGTTGAAATCACAACGAACAAGTACTCTCTTGCCCTTTACATTGATATCATCAACTGTCTTTTTATTTAACATGGTAACGCCTCCATTTTTTATGATTGCGTGCATACACGCGGATTGTTTTCATAGCAGGAAAGGACACTCCTACTACAAAAAATGGGTCCGGTCCACAAGACCGGACCCTTAAAGGTCTAATAATTAATTACTAAACTCTTAATTAAGCAAGCTCTGCGAAGTACTTAATTGTACGAACCATCTGGCTTGTGTAGGAGTTCTCATTGTCATACCATGAAACTACCTGTACAAGTGAGTTGCCGTCGTCCATCTTAGATACCATTGTCTGAGTAGCATCGAATAATGAACCATATCTCATACCGATAACATCGCTGGATACGATCTGATCCTCATTGTATCCGAATGACTCTGTAGCAGCAGCCTTCATAGCCTCGTTGATGCCTTCCTTAGTAACCTCACCCTTAACAACTGCAACAAGGATTGTTGTAGAACCTGTAGGTGTAGGAACTCTCTGAGCAGAACCGATGAGCTTGCCGTTTAACTCTGGGATAACAAGACCGATAGCCTTAGCAGCACCTGTTGAGTTAGGAACGATGTTCTGAGCACCTGCTCTTGCTCTTCTCTTATCACCCTTTCTCTGTGGTCCATCAAGGATCATCTGATCACCTGTGTAAGCATGAACTGTTGTCATGATACCGGACTGGATCGGAGCGAAGTCATTGAGAGCCTTAGCCATAGGAGCTAAGCAGTTAGTTGTACATGAAGCAGCGGAGATAATTGTATCGTCCTTTGTAAGTGTGTTGTGGTTTACATTGTAAACGATTGTAGGAAGGTCATTTCCGGCCGGAGCAGAAATAACAACCTTCTTAGCACCTGCATCGATATGAGCCTGTGCCTTAGCCTTGGATGTATAGAAACCTGTACACTCAAGAACAACATCTACATCAAGCTCGCCCCAAGGAAGCTTAGAAGCATCCGGCTGAGCGTAGATTGTGATCTCCTTGCCATCAACTGTGATAGAACCAGGAACAACAACAGTCTTTCCATCCTCACCCTTAACGGAATCCTTGAATGTTACTGTGTGCTTGTTCTCGCCAATACGGCCTAAGAAGCTACCCTGTGCTGTATCATACTTTAATAAGTGTGCTAACATCTCCGGGCTTGTTAAGTCGTTGATAGCAACTACTTCATAACCCTCTGCATCAAACATCTGTCTGAATGCAAGACGACCGATACGACCAAATCCATTAATCGCAACTTTAACTGACATTTTAAAATCCTCCTAAAATGTATAATATTGATTGTTAATTATAAATCAATCTTGTCTATATTCTACCTAATTTATGTCAAAATATCAAGCCCTATTTATAAAAGAATTAATAAATTTAATATAAAGTGCGCTAAAAGATACCCATGCAGCGAACTGAAGGAGTCCATTCCATTTATTTCATTTTCTGTCAGCGTCCTCCTATTGAGTAATTGTTACAAAATTGTTACAATTCGTTTGTGCTTAGCTAAGGGCAAATAAATAAAGGAGGTTTATTAAGATATGTGTTTCAATTTTAATAGCTGTACTGAAATTTTCAATGCAATTTGCAGATTATTCGGCTTTGGCTGCTAATTAGTCTGTTCCATAATCTCACGCGGTACAATACAGCATAGCTTTCTTTGGCTGCTGTACCACACATAAAAAGGCTGCAATCCGGTTATTCCGATGGTTGCAGCTATTTTTTTGCCGGCGGATAGCGTATCTATAAGCTTACTTTTTTTAAGTACAACAGCATTTGACATTTTTTTACTGTTTGCCGTATACTGCTGATATAAAAAATATCTCTAAGGAGAACTGCCATGAACAGACTCAAGCTTTGTGATTACCACATACATACCCGCTACTCCTCCGACTCCGACGAGGAACCGGAAAACATTGTAAAACACGCGATCTGGCTCGGTCTTGACGGAATATGCTTCACCGACCATATCGACCTTGACTATCCCGAGACCACCGAGTACGAAAATCCCGCCTTTGTCTTTGACACTAAGGAGTATTATAAGGAATTGTCAGCCCTGCGCGACAGATATTCCGGTACCATGGATATAAAAATTGGTGTCGAGCTCGGACTCATGCCATATCTCGCCGACAGAAACGAGGCTGTGGCTTCCTCTGTTCCATTCGATTTCATAATAGGTTCGACACACCAGATAAACGGGCTTGACCCTTATTACCCGTCCTTCTGGGAAGGGCGCAGTTGTGACGAGGTTGTCACGGAATACTTCGAGAAAACCCTTGAAAACGTGAAAAGCTTCACCGATTACGACGTCTACGGACATCTCGACTATATAACCAGATATGCACCCGACAAGAGCTATCAGTTTGATTACTATAAATATGAAAAGATAATTGACTGCATATTAAAGGAAGTAATCCATACCGGGCACGGCATAGAGATAAACACTTCACCGCTCAACAAGGGGCTTTCGCGCACCAACCCATGCATTGAAATCGTAAGACGCTACCGCGAGCTTGGCGGCGAGCTTATCACCATCGGCTCGGACGCACATACGGCATCAAATGTCGGCGGACATTTTAGCGAGGCGAGGGATATCCTGCTGTCCTGCGGTTTTAAATATTATACCGTCTTTTCCAAAAGAAAAGCAGCCATGAAGGAGCTTTAACGCTCCGACATAGCTGTATCTTTCAGTAAACACATCTCAATACATATTGTTTATTCTATAGTTATTACTCCCCAAGATACAATTCAAGCCTTCCCTGTATAATACCGGCTGTATCCTTTGCGCTCTTGCTTCCCGCAAAAAACGCATTGAGTTCTTCTATTATTATGTACAGGACATCACTGTTATTCAATATATCCATATCGTAATATGCGTTGTCCACCGCATCTTTTATAAAAGCAATGTCATCTGCATTGAGCACCGGAGCACCTTCAATGCTCTTTCCGGTGTAATTGTTTGTATAATGGCTTGAAGTTTTCTGCGCTGAGAGCTCTCCTGCAAGTGCGGCTTCATAGATTTCCTCATTATACTTTTTAAGTGGTGAAAAATTGTCTGACAGCAGTCCGCCGAATGAACCTTCCTCCCTCTGCATCTGGTCAGAGTAGATAAATTCAAAGAAATCCCACACTCCGTCCTTGTTGTCCGAATTGTGGTTCATTCCAAACATGTAGGTAGGTGTCATTCTGTAATATACATGTCCGAATTCTCCCGGATATCCGACAATATCATACATATCAAGCACTGCGTCCTTAAACTGTGAAGCATACTGTTCAACCGTAATATTTATTCCGCCTGAATACAGACACAGATCATTGTACAGCATTTGTGCAATACCGCTGTCATCAAAGGTTGAACTATACTGGTCATGCAGCTCATTATAGTTTCTGCTGTCAGCAATATCGTAGATATAGTTTAACATTTTTTCAAAGCGTCCATCGTCAAAGCTGCACGTCTTATTTTCCCAGTCAATGAAATTATCCGTCTCAGGCATGAGATAATCTATGAAGTAATTTGACATATTTTCCTTGGAAAATCCTCTTGGTGAAATGTCCATCGAAGGATTTTTCATAAGAATATCATGCATATCTTCGATTGTGAGGGCACCGTCCTTAATCTGTGAGGCGTATTCCGGCTTCATAAGGAAACCGTTCACCATAAAACGGTCTATAACCATGTACTGTCCGCCATCGAGCTCACATGCTCTCTTTACGGAGTCCTCGAGCATATCAAGCGACACGCTGTCACTCGACTCATAGTAA
>CAMEEX010000053.1 GCA_945915235.1 uncultured Clostridia bacterium
AACGAAATCCTACTCCGTTTGATGGAAAGAAAAACGATTGGCTTTCATTTGCAAAGCAGCAGGCGGAATTTTATCGGAATGTCGGACAGTACATAACAAATCTTCAGATAGACATTAAAGAGATAGACGATGAGATTGAGGATATTCTCTCGGAAACGGAGGAGGCTACTTGCAATGTCGCACAGGGATATAAGGTTTTTAAGAGATTGAAGGAATTAAGACTCGAAAGAAAGTCAAAAACAAACGAGCTGAACTGTCTGTATGCTATGACTGATTATATGGACTGCAAGGCGCTCGCAGATAGCTGTGAAGCAAATCTTACAGAGGTGAGAAGCATCATTGGGATAACAGAGCAGAATGAAGTGACAAAAATACAATCAGAAGAAGGCGGACAGGAAGAGATACATGTGGTAAAAAATATCAATGACATGGTCGGATAAAAAAGATGGTTATTGCCATGGCAGATAGAGAATTATTGAAGAAAGGGCGGCATATAAGTTTCTGATTGCCATTATTACAATAATAGAATATAATTTTCTTATTACGAGAACAGTTATGCAATGGAATTTTAAAGTTTAAAGAAAGGACATCACGAATATGACCACAATGACATCGGCATATGCCAACAAGGTGTTAAGAAAACTCACTGACGATAAAGAATACTGGCAGAATAAGGAAAATGAGGGTTGCATGTACATTGCGGCTGCGGACGAGGAACCGGTCATTCCGGACTATGATTATACGACAGTGGCAGGCGAGATAGCGAAGATAGATGAGAAGATTGTCAGGATTAAGCACGCCATCAATGTCAACAATGTGACTAACAGGATTGAGGTTGGCGATAGCAGCATGACGATAGATGAAATTCTCGTCAAGATGGCGCAGCTTAACAAGCGCAAGACGTTCCTCGACCGGTTGAGAAAACAGTCGCCAAAGACGAGAATTAATTCGGGCGCCTACAATCCGAGAAAAACTGCCCCTGAATATCAGTACATTAATTATGATCTCGAGCTTGTAAAGAGCGAGTACGAGCGAATCGACAATGACATAGCGCAGATGCAGATTGCGCTTGACAGGTACAACCAGACCTTTGAATTTGAGGTAGATGTATAAAAAAATTCCGGGCAGATATGCAATTTAGCACAACAATCTTAAAGCTGTGGTTAATAACGTCGCGGACGTATTGTTTAATGTTATGGTTAAAGCTTATTTGGTTATTTTTTATGAGTTATTGTTTATTGTTTTTAACTTGGAAAATTTTATGGCTGTAATTCATATCTGCCAAAAACTTTGCACGCAGTGCAGGGCACCGAAGTTCGGTTTCAGGTGTCTTTTGAAAGCGTACATGGATTTGATTAAAATAATTTGATGATATTATAGATGGGGAGATGATAGCATGGATTTAACCTCCACAAGCAAATTTATAAGTCTTATTTTACGCCATAAGCCTGAGGCGATAGGCATCAGTCTTGACGAACATGGCTGGGCAAATGTGGACGAGCTTATCGCAGGTGTTGCGGCGACACAGAAATTTAACATGGAAATGCTGGCGGAAATCGTGAGAACCGACAGCAAGCAGAGATACTCTTTTAACGAGGATAAGACATTGATAAGGGCTAATCAGGGACATTCCATACCGGTTGATGTGGAGCTCGATGAGATGGAGCCGCCCGAGGAGATGTGGCATGGAACGGGAGAAAAGTATGCCGCTTCTATTGATAAGACCGGACTTATGCCTAAGAGCAGATTGTATGTGCACCTGTCAAAGGACAGTCAGACAGCCGTAAATGTCGGGAAAAGACATGGCACACCTGTGCTCTACATAGTGAGAGCAAGGGACATGTTTAACGACGGGTATAAATTCTTTCTTTCAAAAAACGGCGTATGGCTTACGAAGGAAGTCCCGGTAAAATATTTGAGAAAGCAGCAGGGGCAGTAGATTTTTATGGTAAAAAATATTGTAAAGGGCAAAAAGATATTTGCGAGAAAGGCGCAGCCGGCGACCGAGGCGGACAGGCAGGTCGTTACAGACCTCATAGATACGCTCCGCGCCAACAGGGATATATGCGTTGGCATGGCAGCCAACATGATTGGTGTGAACAAGTCGATAATCGTTGTGGTAGCAGGATCGTTTCAGTTTGCCATGGTCAATCCGGTAATAACTGATAGGTCGGGAGAATACCGGACGGAGGAGGGCTGCCTTTCACTGGACGGTGTGAGAAAATGCACAAGGTACGAGGAGATAGAGGTTGACTATCTTGATGCCGACTTTAAACCGCAGCATGGAAAGTACAGCGGGGTTACGGCACAGATCATACAGCATGAGGTGAACCATTGTAATGGGGTGGTGATATAAACGATATTTGAGTAATTTGTGCAACATTCAAGACGCAGGCAGGAGGCTTTTATTATAGATGAAACAGGAATTATTAAATAAATTGAACCTTGGCGAAGATCATGAGCGGGAATGTAAGCTGGCGACGGGTGGGCTTCCTGAGAGTATATGGGAGACTTATTCTTCTTTTGCTAATACTAATGGTGGCACCATTTTGCTTGGTATTAGGGAACACAGGGATTCCTTTACTATTGAAGGGCTGACAGATAAGCAGATTATTAAATATCAGAAAGATTTTTGGAGCACTTTAAATGATAGAAATAAGATATCTAAAAATATTTTGTTGAATCATCATGTACAGGTTGTCGAGGTGGAGGACCGGAAGATACTCAAAATTGATATCCCGGCGGCAGATAGACATGATAAACCGGTTTATATTGGAACAGATCCTATGAAAGGCACTTATAAAAGAGATTACGAAGGAGACTTTCTTTGTACGGAAGAGGCGGTCAGGGCAATGTTTGCAGACCAGAGAGATGTATCCGGAGATGTGGAAGTGCTTGATGAGTTTGGATTGGATGTTTTGAATAAGGATACAATAAAGGGATACCGAATTATCTTTGAACAGCTCCATAGTGGGCACCCGTGGAATATTCTTGAAAATGATGAGTTCCTTATGAAATTAAGAGCAGCGGCGAAGAATAAGAATGGTGTATTATCTCCAACGGTAGCCGGACTATTATTCTTTGGAGAAGCTTACCATATTACCGAGATTTTTCCCAATTATTTTCTGGACTATCGTGAGGAATGTGATGATAAGGCGGTTCGTTGGCTATTTCGGACACATTCCAATGAAGGCGACTGGAGTGGTAATATATACGACTTTTTCTGCAAGGTGCGGACAAGAATAGATGATGATGTAGCAGTTCCATTTGCAAATAGACGAGATGGATATCGGGTAGACAGGGTTGATGTCCATGATGCGTTGGAAGAGGCACTGGCGAATGCGTTAGCACATGCAAATTATTATGGCAGGCGGGGAATTTTGGTAGTTAAAAAGGGCAGGGAACTTAGTATTTCCAATCCTGGTACCATCAGGGTAACAAAAGAGGAGTTTTATGCAGGCGGCAATAGTGATCCACGAAATCCGAATGTCTTAAAGATGTTTGGATTTGTTAATGTCGGTGAGCGTGCCGGAAGTGGTGTCGATAAGATTATGACAGCATGGGCAGAACAGAACTGGAAGAAACCGGAATTTGATTTTTCGGAGCGCAATGACAGGGTGACATTAAAGCTCGAAGTTGGACAAGTGGTATATATTCCGGGAGCAGCTGATATAAGGAACTCAACGGAAAATGGAAAAACAGGGTTTACAAAATCTATGTCGAAAGAAGATAAGATACTTGCTTATATTAGGGCGAATGGAAGTATTTCAACACAGAAAGTAATGGAAATTTGTAATTATAATTCCAGAACCGGAGCAAGAAATTTATTGGATAAGATGATAAAAGCTGAAATGATAGAAAAAGTTGGCGAAAATAGAAAAACAATTTATAAAATAAAAGAATAAATTATCGGTCATTTTTAATAGTAGACTGACTGGTAAGTGGTCAATTTTATTATTGAGTGACCGGTAAATGACCAGTAAGTGGTCAATTTTACGACTGAGTGACCAGTAAGTGAAAAGGATAACAGAAGTAATAGTATAATGTTGATCTATTTAAGCCGAGAGATGAATATGTTAATATAATTGTAAAAATGACTTGAACTACTACAAGTGCCGAAAGTATCATTTACCCCGCCACAACAATAAGCTATAATATATCTGAAAGTCTTTGTAACGTAAACAAACACATGCGAGCAGAGTGAAGGTAAAGTGGAATAACCGCCTCACAGCCGCATGTCGAATCGAAGGGAGAATTGCATGAACGAGGTTTTAATTGGTGCTGCGGTGGTTGTCGTTTTGCTGTTGGTAATCGTACTTATCGGATACGTCAAGGCTCCGCCTGATACGGCGTACATGATTTCCGGTTTCCGAAAGACGCGCATTTTGATTGGCAAAGCTGGTATCAGAATCCCGTTTCTTGAGAGACTTGATAAGCTGTCGCTCAAGATGTTTTCCGTTGATGTCAAGACCACGGACTATGTGCCGAATGCGGAGTATATCAATGTGAAGGTCGATGCAACGGTGAAAATCCGCATCGGTCAGAGTGAGGAGATGATGGCTCTTGCGTCCAAGTTTTTCCTGAATGAGGACGAGAAGATGATTATTAACCGTGTTCAGGATACGCTCGAGGGCAATATGAGAGAGATTGTCGGTCAGATGCGTTTAGAGGAGATGGTAACTGACAGAAAGGCTTTTGGTGAGCGTGTCCAGGAGAACGCTATTCCGGATCTGCAAAAGATGGGTCTTGAGATGATTTCCTTCAATGTCCAGTCGTTTGCCGACCAGAACAATGTGATAGAAGATTTGGGTATCGATAACATATCGCAGATTAAGAAGGGCGCTGCCGTTGCGAAGGCACAGGCGGACAGAGATATTGCGATAGCGCAGGCGCAGGCTGCCAAGGAGGCGAATGAGGCGAAGGTTCAGTCCGAGATGGAGATTGCCGAGAAGCAGACGACTCTCGCAATCAGGCAGGCAGAGCTCAAGCAGCAGTCCGATGTGAAGAAGGCTGAGGCAGATGCCGCATATTCCATTCAAGAGCAGGAACAGCGTAAGACTATCGAGATTGCGTCGGCGAACGCGGATATCGCCAGAGCAGAGAGAACAGCGGAGTTAAAGTCAAAAGAGGTTGATGTCACTAAGCAGACCCTTGACGCTCAGATCAGGGCAAAGGCTGATGCGGAGCGCTATGCAGCACAGCAGGCGGCTGAGGCAGAGCTTTTCCGCCGTACCAAGGAAGCGGAGGCTAAGATGATTGAGCGCAAACGCGAGGCTGAGGGTATCCGTGCAGTCGGTGAAGCGGAAGCTGAGGCGATTAAGCTCAAGGCGCTTGCTGAGGCAGAGGGTATCGACAAGAAGGCGGAGGCAATGAAGAAGTATGGCGAGGCGGCGGTTGTAGAGATGATTATGAATGCACTGCCTGAGATTGCCAAGAATGTTGCGGAGCCTCTCAGCAAGGTTGACAAGATTACCATGTACGGCGAGGGCAACAGCGCCAAGCTGCTGTCGGACATTGTAAATGGCACGACTCAGGTTACGGAGGGAATTGCCTCGGGAATGGGAATAGACATTAAGAGCCTTATCATGGGTGCATTAGGCGGCAAGATGGCTGCGGACGGTAATAATAAGCCTGTCGTTGTGGTTCAGCCTTCAGGCGAGGCAGCAGCGACACAGAGCGGAAAGACGGATAGCGATACATAATGACAGGATATTGCATCTCGCGATAAACCGCTCAGAAATGGAGATAAAATGAAGGAATTTATAAAAGGTGCCAACCCGTATATGCCGTTGTGGGAGCATGTCCCTGACGGGGAGCCGAGGGTTTTTGAGTATAATGGCGAGAAGCGTGTGTATGTGTACGGCTCACATGACACGGAGATTAAGCACTATTGCGGGCGCGACTATGTTGTCTGGTCAGCTCCGGTGGACAATCTGACCGACTGGAAATGCCACGGCGTTGCCTACAGGACGCATTATGACTCGGTGCTGTATGCGCCAGATGTCGTGAAGAAGGGCGACACTTACTATATGTACGCGGCTGAGAAGGCGGGAAGCCTCATTGTAGTGGCTAAGTCAAAGACTCCGTGGGGACCATTTGAAAATCCGGTGGAGACCAAGATGGGGTTTGACCCCGGAGTGTTGGTAGATGATGACGGGAGGGCATACGCATACTGGGGCGGCTGTGCGGCTCCATGCTATATCGCGGAGCTTGAGGAGGACATGGCGACAATCAAGGAGGAGACCTTGGTTGCCAATCCGCTGGGACATTCCACCTGCCTGTGGAACCCGGAGGACGACGGACATATCTCGCTCATCGACGGTTTTTTCGAGGCGTCGAGCCCGCGCAAGGTTATGGGAAAGTATGTCTATATCTACTCAAAGAGGTATGAGAAGTCTGTGCCTGAGCTTGGCGTGTACGAGCCGAACAATGGCTTTTTGTCATACCGCTTTGGCGATTCGCCTTTCGGCCCTTTTCACGACGGAGGGGATATCAGCTTTAACGGCGGCGAAATACTGCACGATGCCGACGGCTGCGGCACGATGACCTACCAGTGGGGCAACAACCACGGCTCCATAGCGGAAATCAACGGTCAATGGTATGTTTTCTATCATCGCCAGACCGGCGTGAACGAGTTCTCGCGCCAGGCAATGCTTGAGCCGATAGATGTGGCGATGGGTAAGGACGGTAAGCTCTACATCGGAAAGGTGAAATTTTTAAACGGCGAACCAGTCTCGTCGGAGCCGGTTGAGATGACCTCACAGGGAGCTCACATTAACGGCATTGACGCCTACAAGTGGATTTCAGCGGGCTACGCCTGCCACATTCACGGCGGCAGCACCAGAGCCTATGTGAAGCCGGGATACGAGCAGAGGGAGGACATTTCCACGCCTGTTGTAGATATATCCTCGGGAACGACGGTGGGATTTCGATACCTTCAGTTTGGCAGCAACGCACCGAAGAGCGTGAGGGTGGTTCTCGGAGTACATAAGAGAGTAAAGGTCAATTTGAGGGTCGATTCGTATCGTGGACGCGTTGCGTCTACGCTGTACTTTGACGAAAATGAGAATGAATCACGGACAGAGCTTGACTTTGGAATTATAGGAAAGCATGCTGTATATTTTGAATTTCTGTCGGAGGAGGCAGGGGCTGTGGCTGAGTTTGACTGCTTCAGGTTTGAATAAAAATAAATACACCGCGTGATTAAAAAAACGCCTATAAATTTCGCAGATTATTTGAATCTGCGAAATTTATAGGCGAACTTTTTTATGTTCAATGAACAAAATATCCCATATACGAAATCTTTTACAGCTTAATTATAATTGCCTATAAATGGCTGGAGAATGTCAGGCAGAAGAGAAAATGGTCAACATATATAAAATATAAGGGAATTTTTGAAAAGTATATTTCACAATATATGTGTGATATGAATTTGGAAAACATTGAGAACAACAGTATAAATACAGCTTTTAGGAAAATATGTGCACAATATCATAGCAATTCGTCAGAGGGTGTCTTAAGAAGCATGAGAAGTATTTTCAATAGGATTATGGCTTATGCCTCAGAGCAATATGGGGTGACATATATCAAGGAAAAAAACGAAAACGCAGTAAAAGAGCAAGCTCAAATTGAAGTGTTCACGGAGGATGAGCAGGCTAAGCTTATAAAAGCTGTGTATTCAGGTATGGATTGTAATAATCTTGGTATATATATATGTCTCTCAACGGGAATGAGACTTGGAGAAATCTGCGCGCTTAGATGGGAAGATATTGATATGGACAGAAGGACGATAAAAATTGCAAGAACGGTTCAGAGGATATCGATTGAGGGCAGTACCAAAAAGACGGCATTGGTCACTGATTTACCAAAAACATTCTGCTCAAAAAGGGAAATACCAATATCTGATGAGCTTTTCAGACTGCTTAATGGAATAAATAAAAAGCAGGGGTATATTTTGAATGGGGACAGACCGTTAGAGCCGCGCACTTACGAATATCGCTTTGAAAAGCTACTGACAAAGGCGGGGATAAGCCATAGAAAATTCCATATTTTGCGGCATACATTTGCAACCAACTGTGTTGTAAATGGTGTGGATATCAAGGCATTAAGCGAATTGCTTGGGCATTCTGACGTGAAAATAACACTTAACAGATATGTGCACCCCACATTGGATATCAAGCGCAATTATATTAATTCTATTGCGGGTATTTATGGTCAGTACAGGGGTCAGTTGCCGACTTTGAAGGAGTGAAATGCTTACGCTTTCGGCGTATGTTCTATAAGTTTCGCAGATTCAAATAATCTACGAAAATATTATTCCTCTAATTAATAAAAACTACAAACGATAATCTTTTACATAACTTGTGAATTATGGAAACAAACGATGTGTAAAAGGAGAAAATGTGATGAATGGCAAATTGGTTTCGGTTATCGTTCCGGCATACAATGTTGAAAAGACAATAGGGAAGTGTTTGGACAGCATTATTGCACAGACCTATAAGACTATAGAAGTAATAGTCGTAAATGATGGTTCAACCGATGGCACAACTGAGATTTTAAGACGGTACAGTGAGATTTATCCGCAGATTAAAATATGTGAACACGAAAAAAATAAAGGACTTTTTGCGGCGAGAATAACTGGTGTTAAGCATGCTGGCGGAGACTATATCGGACTGGTTGATTCTGATGATTATATTTCAAAGGATTATTTTAGGGAGCTGGTGGCAGAAGCGGAGGATAAAGAGGCTGACATTGTTGTTGCCAAGCTTGTTCAGGAAAATCAAGAAGGTTATCAGTGGATACAGAATATTTATGAGGATTATAGTTTCGGTTTGAAAAAAGGCGATGATATATGGAATTCCTATTGGGAGCAGGAGGGACAGCTCTTCATATGGCACACAGTGTGGAATAAGTTGTATTCTACGAGGATATGGAGGGACGCACTGCCTTTTCTCGAGAAACTTTCCGGTCACCTGATAATGTGTGAGGATTTTGTTTTTTCTTCGGTTTTATTTTATTTTGCAAAGACATTATCGGAAATAAAATATTCAAGATATTTCTACTATCGAAATGAAAATGCTTCCACTGCGTTAAATAGAAATGTAAATAAATTCGAGAAAAATATACATGACTTGATAAGTGCTTTCACATTCGTAAAGGGATTTCTTGAAAGCAAAAACGTTGATGAAACTGTAATGAAGCATTATGACAGGTGGGAGGCATTGTATAAATACTTCTGGACTCAGAACGTTTTAGGTGGCAGCTTACTTGACAGGGATAAAACAAGAATGTTATCTCTTTTAAATGAGGGATTAACAGCGAATGATACTTTTACAGCGCCTAACTATTTTTATTCGGTGAGTACGGAATTTGACGGAAGATATGAGAACACCGTTGATTGGATTGTCCGTGATGAAACCAAAATAGTAAGTTTTGATATATTTGATACAGCATTGTTGCGTCCATTTTACAGCCCGACCGATATCTTCGAATTACTGGATAATGAGTTTGGCAGGCTGGCAAAAAACAGAACAATAAAATTTTCCCTGATGAGGATTGAGGCTGAAAAGAGCATAAGAAATAAGGAAATATATGGTGCTGAAAGTTTTAAAGAAGATGTGAGCATAAAGGAAATCTATGATGAGATGGCAAAACTGTTTCATATAAACGCCGGTATTCTCTCTAAGATGCAGTCATTTGAGGTTGAGTATGAGAAGAAGTTCTTAAAGAGAAGGGAGAGTGTTTATAATTTATACAAAATAGCACTTTACTGTAATAAGACCGTCATTTTCACATCTGATATGTATTTGGACGAAAATACAATAGGCTCTTTTTTACAAAAGAACGGTTATGATGACTATGACAGGATATTTGTTTCGGCAGAAAACGACGCTTCTAAGCGTACAGGCAAGCTCTACGATATCGTTTTGAAGCATTATTCCTGCGAAGGAAATAATATTGTACATATAGGCGACTCGTGGGAGTCTGATATAATCATGGCAAGACGATATGGTATATGTGCGATGTTCTATCCAAAGACGATTGAATGCCTTGAGTACGGAATAAGTGATATAAAAAGTACGCATGCATTGTCGGGCTATAAGGGTAGGAATAACAGTATTATGAATTTCGAGTTCGGCTTAAAGTATTTAGGCAACCGATGCGCTATAGCAGTTGCGGCGAATTATTTGTTTGATATGCCATTCAAGTCATATAATCAGTGGTCTGAATTAAATGCATCTCCTCAATTTTTCGGATATTTTGCTGTGGGAATGCATCTGCTTGGATTTACAAGATGGCTTAACAGGGAATGCATGGAAAATTCCTATAATCAGCTTATATTCATCGCAAGAGACGGGTATCTGCCTATGTGTGCGTATAGAATACTGGCTAAATATGATAAACGCGCCATAAGCGACATAGCTTGGTTTAACACGTCTAGGAAAGCGGCTATACCATGTGGGATAAAGTCACCGCAGGATTTTTATGCATTATATGATGAACTCGGAGACGGAAATATGGAAAAAGGTCGCATTGTTGATTATTTCAGCCCACTGCTAAAAAAAGATTTTGTGGAAAAGAGTGGTGCTGACAATAGTTTGAAACAAAAAATCAAGGGAGTGGAGGATTTTTGCCGTTTTGTTGAGACGGTGCTCATACCCAACTATGACAGACAGCGGGCGGATAAATTTCAAAGTAGCGTAAAGCGATATTTTGAAAATATATTTACTTACAAAGGCGCTTTGGTTGATATTGGGTACAGTGGGAGAACTCAGGAGATGCTTTATCGTGCATTGGGAAGGGGGATTGATGCCTTTTATGTGCATAAGAACGATGATGCCTGTGATGTTAGAGAGGCAGAATATCAATTTAAGGTAAAATCATTTTATGATTTTACACCGTCAATCACGGGGGCACAACGAGAACTCATATTCTCGGCGCTGCAGCCGTCCTGCATCGGTTACGAGCTTATAGGTAACGAGATAAAGCCGCGTTTTGAGAGGGTTACATATGAATATCCTTATAAATATCTTGTGCGCGAGATACAGTCGTCCGCACTTGGATTTATGGAAAGCTTTTGTGAACAGTTTGGCACATTTATTGACTATATGCATATGCGTAATATTGAGGTGTCCTATCCGTTTGAGCATATGCTCGCATATTTAGAAGATGCCGACATGAAGCTGTTTGATTGTATTTTATTTGAGGACGATATGTGGGAAGGCAGACCTATAGCCTTGTCCGAACGCTGGCGCGAAAATATCAGCTATCACAGACTTCTTCCAAGCTACAAGAGTGCAACCCAGATAAAATATGTCGACAGAAAGCCGGAGCAGGAGGATACTGTACCACTTATATGGAAGTTGTATGATGAGCGCGGAATGGCACAGAAAAATATATTCAGCAAGGCAATCTTTTGGCTTGTAAATGACAGAAGCTTTTTTTCGAAGAGGTTGAAAGATAGAAAAGGAAAGGATGAGGGCTGATGAAAATAGGAATGTTCTATCCGGAGGTTGATTTCGGTCAGACGGATGACATTAAAATTAGGCAATGTGGAAATAATACCGGAAATAATGTTTTTTGGTATTCACTTAAAAGATTATTGGGAATAGTAAGAATACCATATGATTATGAAAAAAGAGATATAGACCTCGATTCTTTTGACGCAATAATAACAACGGATTTAATCTGGATACGAAGGGGAGACAATTTTCCATTTCTTGAGGATTTGATTGAAAAGACAAGTGTTCCGATAATCCCTATCAGTGTGGGTCTACAAGCTAATAATTATGACATGGATTTTACACTTACAAACCGGACGATTAGACTGTTAAAACGTATAGAGGAGCGTGCATTAATAGGCGTGAGAGGAGAATTTACAGCCTATATATTGGATAAGTATGGTATAAAACATTTCAAAATTATAGGTTGTCCTTCAATGTATTATTGGAATAACCCTGATTTACAGATAATCGATAATGTGGTGTATCCGAATAATTTTTTAAGCAATTTTAAAACTTTTTATGGAAAATTGACACAGAGGGAAAAACACTTTTTATCGTATTCTGCCACATATAATTCGATATTTGTTGAACAGACTGTGCTTGGATTTAAGCCTGAGCAGGCAACTGATGATAAGTATTATAATTATGTAAATGCATGGCTTGGCAGAAATACAAGACTCTTTTTTTCAACTGAAGAATGGTTGAGACAGACATGTCTCTATGATTTTTCTATGGGTGGCAGATTTCATGGAAATGTTTTAAGTTTATGGAACAATATAAAAGCATTGTTTATAGTTACGGACTCGAGAACTCGGGAATTGACTTCATTTTTTCGATTACCTGTTATGGAGATGGATGCCTTTGACAGAACCAGAGATTTAAAATTTTATTATGATTATGCAGACTACTCAGAATTCAACAGTATATATAAACAGAGATACATGGAATTTACAACATTTTTGGGTGAAAATAATATAAGTATATCTGAAAACGCAAAAAGAGTAAATTTTGCAGGGACAAATGAGGAAAAGCATAATTATATAATGCAAAGATTGTGCTGACAAATAGTTTACAGGGTGACGATTAAAAAAATGGTATACAACTCCCTCTTTTTGTTGTAGAATAAATAAGTGATACAAAATGTGACATTTTGTAACATCACATTAAAGATGACAAAGGGTATGGAGGAGTTTATGAGCTACTATATTTTTGCTGATGTTTCGATTGATATTGATAAGGATTATGCTGCGGCACATGATATACATTATGTACCGATGGAATATGTGCTGGGCGAGGACACTTTTCACTGTGATGCGCCTGAGAGCGATTCGATGATGCATGAGTATTATGAAAAGCTGAGAAATAAGATTACGACACATACAAGTCAGATTACACCTAACCATTACATAGAGCTGTTTGAGAGTTACGTCAAGGAGGGTGCTGAGATAATATATATTTCACTTTCGAGTGGTCTGAGCAATACCTATGAGTCAGCGCTTATGGCTGTTAAAATGCTTGAGGATGACTACGGTGAGGTCAAGATTGAGGTGGTTGATTCACTTGGTGCCACGGGTGGAATGGGTGTCATGGCTGAGCTTGCAGTGAATAACCGTGAGGCAGGCATGAGCTATAAGGAGAATGCACAGTGGCTCAGAGAACACGCCAACAACATCAACTATTGGTTTAAGGTTGAGGATCTTATGTATCTTAAAAGAGGCGGAAGAGTGTCTGCGGCTACGGCTATTATGGGAACAGCGCTCAACATCAAGCCTATTCTTACGATTGATAAGAACGGAAAACTGCAGACGATTGACAAGAAGCGCGGCAATAAGCTTGCACTTAAGAACATGGTTGAGCGATTTAATGCCAACTATGACCCTTCAGTTTTAAAGACGGTATACCTTAGCTGTGCGGACTGCATTGACGATGCGAATACGCTAAAGGGCATGATTGAAGAGTGTCAGCCGGAGGCAGAGGTAAAGATAACAATGCTCAGTCCTATTATTGGAGCACATACAGGTCCGGATATGCTTTCGCTGATATATTACGGTGGAAACAGGGAATTCTAAGTTTGTGGAATAATATGTAAATCTTGTCCATATAATATATGTATGTAAGTATTACACATATGCTGTATGGAGGGAATGGACATGGCAAGAGGACCAAGAAAAAGTCTTGATGACAAAATCAGGGAAAAGAGTGAAGTTATAGAAGCTCTGAAAATAAGAATAAAGTCGGAGCAGGCAGAGCTTGATGAACTTATCAGGGAGAAACAGGATAAGGAAATTGCAGAGATTGGAAATCTGCTCAGGGATAGCAGTCTTACGACGGAAGATGCAAAAAAGATAATTGAAGCGTACATCTCAAGCGGCACAAAGCGGCCTGCCTGATAATGAGTGCAATTATTTGAAAATAAAAGCGATATTGTTAAGGTATCGCTTTTATTTTTTTGCCCCGCGGCATGGGATTGACTTTCGAAAACGAACTGATTAAAATCAATCATATATTATATGTCATTGCAAAAGAACGAAAAGAGGGATGAAAATTTGAGCGAGACGAAACAGGAAACAAAAAATGACAATAAAGAGTGGATTGTAAATGGCTATTCTTTTGAAACAGAGGAAGAGTATCAAAAGGCTCTCGAGGAGAAAAAGTCAATAGAACGGCTTATGAAGAAAGTTAATCTGGATAAAAAGGAACTGCTCGTGGCGCTCTACTCGGGACTTGTAACTCAGAACAAACTTTCGACTGTTGTGGGGCTTGAGTATTTGTGCAGGCTTAGAGATGTCATAATAAATAAAAAATATGCAAAAGCATCTGAGCTGCCGCCGATACAGACGGGGGCGTTCAAGACCGAAAAGGCGGTCGGCTATAAGCTCTCGGACGCACAGCAGAAGCTTGATGCTGAGAAAAGGGAGACGGAGAAATATAAGACAAGGGCGAGAAATCTTCTTATTTTCAATGTCGCGCTTTTTATCGTGATAGGAATAATGATGTATATTGCCTCGACAGGCGACAACATAAATATAATTAATTATGAGCACAAGCTGGTTGACAAGTACGCTTCGTGGGAGAGCCAGCTCACGCAGCGTGAACAGCAGGTGCGTGAGGCTGAGAAAAGACTTGGAATAAAGTGATTTTTTCACATTACGGACACAGATGGGTGATATAATTCATAAATAAACTGATGATTACTTGTGCCGCTTGGCGGCGGATTGGAGAGATAATGGACAAACTTAAAGTGCTTGTGGTTGATGATGAGAGCCGTATGCGTAAGCTTGTGAAGGATTTTTTGGTGAAGAAGGATTTTGATGTTGTTGAAGCTGAGGACGGTGAGCAGGCTATAGATGTTTTTTATGCGGACAAGAATATATCGCTTATTATTCTTGATGTTATGATGCCCAAGATGAACGGTTATGAAGTATGCAGGACGATAAGGAAGGACTCGAAGGTTCCTATAATCATGCTCACGGCAAAGTCAGAGGAGCAGGACGAGCTTGCAGGCTTTAATCTCGGTGTCGATGAGTATATTTCTAAACCTTTCAGCCCGAAGATACTCGTTGCGAGGGTCGAGGCGATTTTAAGGAGAACGAATGCTTTAAGCGATGACAAGCTCGAGTACGAAGGGATTGAGATTGACAAGATGGCTCACTCAGTAAAGATAGATGGTGAAGAGGTAGAGTTAAGCTATAAGGAATTTGAGCTCCTTAATTATTTTATTGAGAATAAGGGAATTGCCCTGTCGCGTGAAAAAATCTTGAATAATGTATGGAACTATGATTATTTTGGCGACGCCAGAACCATAGATACACATGTGAAGAAGCTTCGCAGCAAGATGGGAGGAAAGGGTGACTACATAAAAACAGTATGGGGATTGGGGTATAAATTCGAGAAATGAAACATTCAATCAGATTAAAACTTTCCATAATAATAATGTCGCTTGTGGCAGGACTTGTTGTTTTCTGCTGTGTGTTTAATGCACTTTTTCTGGAAAAATACTATATAAGGCAGCAACAGAAGGCACTCATTCTGGCATTTGACAGGGTCAAGGCGGTTATAAACGGCGCTGATATAGACCAGAATGAGCTCGGAGAGGTCATGTACGATATCAGCACGGCAAGAAACATGACTGCGCTGGTGGTAGACTCCAATTTTGAGAAGGTGTACAGCCTCAAGGCTGACATTGACAAGACGAAAAGATGGCTTCAGGACTACTATTTTTCACAGTCGCCGAAGGAGAGCAAGGTCATTTCCGAGGGGGACAACTATGTTATACAGACCTCTTACAATATCTATGACGGTCAGTCGTACCTTGAAATTATAGGAAATGATGACAATTTTATGTACAATATAATTATTCAGGTTCCGCTCGAGAGCATAAGCAAGAATGTTGGAATATCCAACCGCTTCTTTATTATAGTGGGTGCGGTCGGAATGATTTTGGGCGGTGTGATCGCATTTTTTGTCGCAGGGCAGTTCACAAGACCTATTAAAAAGCTGTCGCTCACGGCAGAGGTCATGGCAAAGATGAATTTTGACGTGAAGTACGAGGCAAAGGATAAGGGAGAGATAGGCATGCTCGGCGAGAGCTTAAATAAGATGTCGGACAATCTCAGACGTTACATTTCAGACCTCAAAAGTGCTAACCTTGAGCTCCGGAAGGATATCGATAAGAAGGAAGAAATAGATAACATGCGTAAGGATTTTATCTCAAACGTCTCTCATGAACTTAAGACTCCGATAGCACTTATTCAGGGTTACGCAGAAGGACTTAAGGATGGAATTACGGACGACCCCGAGAGCACGGAGTTCTACTGCGATGTTATTATTGATGAGGCTGCAAAGATGAATAATATGGTAAAGCAGCTTCTCACTCTCAATCAGGTTGAGTCAGGAAACGACCCACTCTCGAGAGAGCGCTTCGACATTGCGAAGCACATTGGTGAGCTCGCGAAAACCAACCGTATCCGCGCACAGCAGAAAAATGCGGAGATTATATACGATTATAAGGAACCGGTATATGTGTGGGCTGACCAGTTTAAAATAGAGGAAGTCATAACTAACTATATAAGCAATGCTATCAACCATGTTGAGAGCATCAATAGCGGACAGGCTTGTATAAAGCTGTGGCTTGAATATACACAGGCGGAGCAGAAGAAGGTGCGTGTGCATGTATTCAACACGGGAAAGCACATTCCTGAGAATGATATAGACAAAATCTGGGACAAATTTTACAAGGTCGACAAGGCGCGCACGAGGGAGTACGGCGGAAGTGGAGTCGGGTTGTCCATAGTGAAAGCCATAATGAATTCGCATGGTCAAAACTTCGGGGCGGCTAATGTTGAAAATGGAGTGGATTTCTGGTTTGAATTAGATTGCGAAAATGCATAGACAATGGTATAATGATATGCGGATTGTGAGATTAGTGTGTTACAATGCAATCCTTACATCTATTAAAATATAGAAATCATGGAATATAGAATTTGCATGAGATGTAGAAAACATAGGACATGAAATCTGTGTGAGATATAAGCTATGGAATGAAAATATCTGCTTGAGGCATGAGAATCATGGAATGGAAATCTGCTTGAAATATAGAAATGAGGTTGACTTATGAAGAGACATTCAATTTGTGGTTTGGCTGCTGTGTCAGCTATGTGTGTGATGCTTATGACAGGCTGCAACAACGGAATAGATATTAACAATGAACAGAATGAAATTATAGCTAATTATGCGGCGCGGCTGGTGGTTAAAGCCACAAAGACAGATTATATTTATATTCCTGATATAAAGGAGCCGGAGACTGGGGTGTCAGCGGATGATAATATAGAAGAGACACAGACAGACGCTGACGGTAATACTGTAATTGTGAAGCATGATTATTCTGCGTTCAATGATTATCTTGACTTAAAGGGAATTGAGATTTCATATAAAGACTGTGTAGTGGGCAGTGAGTATCCGAATGATGACACGACATTGTTTGTTGTGGAGGCTGAACCGGGAAAGCAGCTTGTTGCTGTTGAGTATTTACTCACGAACACTACGGACAGCGATATAACATATTCGATACCTCAGGATGGACTTATTTTCAGACTCAAGATTAATGATTCGAAGAACGTAATGAGCTTTAAGACACTTCTACTTAATGATTTCAGCAATATGAAAAACTTTGTAATTGAGGCAGGTCAGACTAAGACAGCGGTAATCGTATTCCAGATTGATGAGGCGGATGTACAGTCTCTTTCGAAAGTAGAGGTAAGATACGGAGCTGGCGGTAGCAGTCTTCCTAAAGAAACAAGATAATAGGCTGAGAACTTCAAGAGCATTTCCTTCAATATGACCAAGTCCCTATCACAGCTATGCGGCATAGAGCAGCAGGCTGTGGTGGGGACTTGCTTTTTATATAATAGGAAATTCTGCAAAGCGGAAAGTCTTCACTTTAAAATTATATAGGACTTTGCATACAACATACGACCGAAGTGCCACAATAAAGTATTTTCTCCAAAATCAGAAAATTCCAACAATTTATTCAAAAACCGCAAGAAAACTTATTAT
>CAMEEX010000054.1 GCA_945915235.1 uncultured Clostridia bacterium
GTGTTTATGCATATCAGCTCCGTTGCTCGAAGCAAGGTGTTCTAAGGACTCTGATTTATGTTCTATAAATGCCCGCCACCGTTGCAAAATCAGCCATCCATGGCTGTTTGCAACTCAGTCAGCGTCCATGCTGACTGCGGCTGGGTTATGAGCAGAGTCCTAAGAACAACTACGCTTCTCGCAAAAGTCGTGATATGCATAAACACAACACGTTATACATAGCAAAGTTTTTGCTATTCGACCTCAACATTTGGTAATTAATATATCAAGGCATGGGGATTTAGTTTATATGTGTGTTATGTGTTGTATACAAGGAAATGTACATAGTGCCACCTTAATGCCATTATAAAAAATAACCCGCGGCAGGTTATCTTCGCTGTTTTTACCTGTCGCGGGTTATTTTTACCTATAAGAGGGTCGGCTGTCTTTTATGACAAAGCTAACCGGCTCTTATATCATATCTTGGTTTAGGTTTGATTAGAAGCCGAACAGCCCCTTCTTAACGTAAGGCTCTCTGCTTATTCCTGTCACGGTGTAGCCTGTGGCGTCGATAGTGGACTTAATCTGCTCGTCGGTGAGTCCTTCCTCGGCGATTATTACTGTCTCCTTCTTAGAGTGTGAGGACGATACCTTCTTAACCTTGAGTGCGTTTCTTACCGCATCGTTCACATGTGCCTCACAGTGACCGCACATCATTCCATCAACACCAACTGTAATCTTTTCCATAACTTTTTACCTCTTTCTTTTTTATTTTTCATAGCTCATAAGCTGTGATTTTCATTCTTACACCACTGCATACTGCAGGCGCTGCCTGCAGTACTGCCACTAATAAGTAGTTTGAAATCTTCACTTTCAGACTTAACCTTTTATACTAACGATTTTTAAACAGGTTCAGGCGCAGCGCGTTTGTCACGACACAGAAACTCGACAGACTCATAGCCGCAGCTCCGAACATCGGGTTGAGCGTCCAGCCAAAGAGCGGTATCCACACGCCTGCCGCGAGCGGTATGCCTATGATATTGTAGATAAACGCCCAGAACAGGTTCTCGTGGATATTGTGGAGCGTTGCACAACTTAAGCGTATTGCCGTCACTACATCGCTGAGCCTGCTCTTCATGAGCACCACGTCCGCCGCATCGATTGCAATGTCCGTTCCTGCGCCTATGGCGAGACCGATATCTGCCGAGGTGAGCGCCGGAGCATCGTTTATTCCGTCGCCGACCATTATTACCTTACCGCGCGACTTGAGCTTCTCCACAACTGCCGCCTTGCCGTCAGGGAGCACGCCCGCAACGACCTCATCGACACCCGCCTGTGCGCCGATAGCCTGCGCCGTCTTTTCATTGTCTCCCGTGAGCATGACGACATGGATACCCATCTTCTTTAGCTGTCCTATCGCCTCCGGGCTGTCGGACTTGATGACATCGGCAACAGCCACTATTCCAAGCAGCCTGTCATCTTCTGCAAAGAAGAGCACCGTCTTGCCCTTTGCCGAAAAACCATCTGCCCTCTCAACCATCTGCCTAATAACAGCCTGTGCCGTCTTGTCAGCGCTCTTTTTGAGCTCTTCTTCAATAAAGCCTGCATTTCCGCCGCACAGCCTGTGACCGTGAAGTGTTCCCGCAAGACCATTTCCCGGAACAGCGCTGAAATCTTCAACCGTGCCCAGCGTCTTTGCCTTCGCAAGCAGTGTTTCCTCGCTCTCAACGCCGGCAAGCACAGCCTTCGCAAGTGGGTGCTCGCTTCTGCTCTCCAACGCATACGCCTTCGCGAGCAGCTCCTCACGGCTCACTCCGTCCGACGGATACACGTCCGTTATCACAGGTGTTCCGTTGGTTATGGTTCCCGTCTTGTCGAGAACGACAACCTTCGCCTTACCCGTCTCCTCGAGCGAAACCGCCGTCTTGAACATTATTCCGTGCTTTGCCCCAACGCCGTTTCCAACCATGATAGCAACAGGTGTCGCAAGTCCGAGGGCACACGGGCAGCTAATTACAAGAACTGAGATTGCTCTCGCAAGCGCATATCCGAATACATGCCCTGTCAAAATCCAGACGAAGAAGGTAACAACCGCAATCCCTATTACCACAGGAACAAACACACCCGATACCTTATCGGCAACCTTCGCTATAGGTGCCTTTGTCGCCGCAGCGTCGCTTACCATCTTGATTATCTGTGACAATGTCGTATCTTCACCGACTCTTGTCGCCTCACAGACAATATAGCCGAGCTGATTTACCGTGGCGGCAGATACCTTGTCCCCCTCCGCCTTGTCTACCGGAAGGCTCTCGCCCGTCAGGGCAGCCTCATTGACGGCTGTGGTTCCTTCTATTATAATGCCGTCCACAGGAATACTCTCTCCAGGGTGTACAACAAAATAATCTCCCTTGTGAACCTGCTCTATCGGAATGGTCACCTCCGCACCGTCCCTCTTTACAACGGCAGTCTTAGGAGCCAGCTTCATAAGCCCCTTGAGCGCGTCCGTCGTTCTTCCCTTGGAAATAGCCTCCAGAAGCTTACCCACCGTGATGAGCGTGAGTATCATCGCAGCCGACTCAAAGTAGAACTCGTGCATGTAGCCCATCACAGCCATGTCATCGCCCCTTAGCTGAGCACCCGTCATTGCGTAGAGTGCATATACACTGTACCCATACGACGCAGCAGATCCAAGAGCCACAAGCGTATCCATGTTCGGAGCGCCATGTGCAAGGCTCTTAAAGCCACTTATAAAAAATTTCTGGTTGATGACCATAATCATCGTGGTCAAAAGAAGCTGCGTAAGCCCCATTGCAATGTGATTTCCCGCCATAAATGGCGGCAGCTTCCAGTTCCACATCATATGTCCCATGGAAATATACATCAGAGGGAGCAACAGGATAACCGAGGCAGCCAGCCTCTTAACCATAACAGGTGTCTCCATGTCCTTTAGTAAATCCTCGTCCTCCGAAACAGCCCCGCTCTGTGCCTTATCAGTCTTATCCTTCTTTAACGAGGCTCCATAGCCGGCCGCCTTGACAGCCTTTATAATCTCCGCGCTTGAAGCCGTGCCCTCAACACCCATCGAGTTGGTGAGCAGACTCACGGAGCACGATGTCACTCCAGGCACCTTACTCACAGCCTTCTCGACCCTTGCCTGACAGGCAGCACAGCTCATACCTGTCACCTTATACTGATCCAATCTTCACATCTCCTTCCATTATCTCATAAGTTTCTGTATAACTCCCACAAGCTCATCCACAACCTCATCATTCCCCTCGCGTATGTTCTCGGCAACGCAGGTTCTGATATGATTTCCAAGAAGAACCTTATTAAAGCTGTTGAGCGCCGCATTGATTGCCGCAACCTGCACAAGAACATCCGTACAGTAAGCATCCTCCTCTATCATGTGCTCAACGCCCCTGACCTGTCCCTCTATACGCTTCAGTCGGTTTAACAGATCCTTGTACTCCTTCGGTGAACGCTCCTTGTGTTTCTCACAACAGCAACATTTATTATCCGTTTTGCCTCCGCAGGCAGGACAATTTTCCTTATTATTATTCTCCATCATGCCCTCCTAATGCTTTTATATACCCCTATGAGGTATCTTGGCATTTATAATATACCCTCTACGGGTATTTTGCAAGTACTTTTTGTTAAAAAAGTTCAGCCATCATGCACAAAATACTTTTTGACCAATTCAGTATATTATGCAATCATATTATTTTAAGGTAAATCTTTACATCTGAGAGGCTGAACAATGTACCAAGCACTTTTAGTATTTCAATATATAGCAATAATCGCATTGTTTTTTGAAGTTATATATGTTTCAAGGCAGCGAAGTTCGAGAATGCAGACGCTTTTACTTATTGTAATGTACTCTACCATGGTAAATGTTGTAGGTTATACTCTTGAAATGGAAGCAACCACAAAAGAGCTGGCAATCCAATCCTTAAAAGTAACCTATATAGGCAAGCCATTCATCATACTTTCGCTGTACCTTTTTGTGATGGAGTACTGCGGTGTCAGCATACCAAAATCACGCCGCAATATTTTCTTTTTGATAAGTCTCACAATCACTATTTTGGTATTTACTAATAATTATCATGGACTTTTTTATTCATCAATAGACTTTACAAATGAGGGGCTTTTCCCTCATATGATTTTGCAGCATGGAATTCTTTATAACCTGTACACTGCTTTTCTATGCTATTATTTTCTTGGTATGATTATTGTATGCATAAGAAAATACAGAAGGCACGAGTCACCGATTATACAGAAACAGATTTTAATTCTGCTTGTATTAATTTTTTTCAGTATATTCTGTCTTGCGGCATATCTGCTTAACCTCACCGCAGGGTATGATGCAACAGCCATCGCATACATTGTTGCGGTGTTCTTCTTTGAACGTCTGATGCGTAAATATGGACTTTTTGATACACTGACACTCGCAAAGGACGAAGCAATAGATCATATGAAAAACGGTCTTATCGTAATAGATATCTACGGCAATCTTGTCTATACGAATGCCGAGGCTTCGAAGGTTCTTGAATGTATCAGAAAACATGAACACCGTGACAGCCCCGTGGAATATCTTGAAGCTCTTGCCGCAAATGGCAAGCCGCTGTTCATCAGTCAAAAACTTGCACCTGAGCTTGAGGATATCTCCGGAAATGAAAATTATGTTTATGAACTGTCACTGCGTGACATCATACATGATGATGCCAATTACGGACAGATGCTAACCATAACCGAGAACACGGATCACTATTATTACACTGCAAGGCTTAAGGAGGAGGTCTCCAAAAAGACAAAGGAAGTTGTCTCCATACAGCGAGACATCATTGGAAGCTTCGCCGCCATAATCGAGGCCCGCGACGGCATAACGGGATTACACATAAAGAATACCGGAAATCTGGTAAAGGTTCTGGTAAATCTTATGAAAGATGATGACCGCTACTGCAATATCATCACCTCCGACTATGCACAGATGGTCGCTGATGCAGCGCATCTTCATGATATAGGAAAAATAGCCATTCCCGACAGTATTCTTCAGAAGAAAGGAAAACTGACTGACGAAGAATTCGCCATAATGAAAACTCACCCACAAGAGGGTGCCCTACCGGAATAAGTGGCAGCTCAATACCTCTCTCGGCAAGAATAATGGCTGTGGCAGACGTGTACGATGCCCTCCGCTCGAAGCGCCACTACAAGGACGGCTTCTCAAAGGAGAAGTCCGTGCAAATTATACGCGAGAGCATGGGAACCCAGTTCGACCCGACGATTGTCTCAATCTTTCTAGAGCACATCGATGAGATGGAAGCCGTCATCGACACAGGAACAAAAATTTAATAGTACCGCTTTATTTAAAAAGCTGACAGACACTCCTGATGTATGTAATATCAGGTATGTCTGTCAGCTTTTAGTCTATCATTATAATGTCAAACTTCTATGACCTTGTAATTAAATTATGTTTAAAGCACACAGCCGCTTAATTTATAGTGTAATTCCGAACTCCTCCGGCAGAAATCTCGGGCACACATTCTCGGACGAAGTGATGACCGACGCTGCAAGACGACTTCCTATCTCTACCGACTCACCGAGAGTCTTTCCGTAGGTGAGTCCGCTCGCAACTCCCGCGCAGAACGCATCGCCGGCTCCGGTCGTATCCTTAACCCTCACGCGCTGCGGCGGGCATATTCCCTTATCCCCGTTCATGTCAGCATACACGGCACCGTTTCCGCCCATAGTAACAATCATCGCCGGTATTTTCCCCAGAGTCACGCGCTTGGAGAGTATATCCCTGAGCTCCTCCGGGCTCTTACCGTCATAGTTCTCCATAAATAACATTCCCGCCTCGAGCTGATTACAGATAAAACAGTCAAAATGCTTCAGGAAATCCCTTCTCTCGACAGCTATGCTCATATTGCTCACAACACCGTACAGTTTCTTGTTGTACTGTTTTGCGAGAGCGACAACCCTCTTGATAATCTCCTTATCCATATCCACTTCCACAATAACCGAGTCCGCATTTGCAAAAATCTCATCACCCTTCTCCTCGAGAAGCCCGAGTATAGGCATAAGATTAGGCCGCTGTGATATCGAGCCCGCAAGGTCGCCATTCTGGTCAAACACTGCAAGCCATGTTCCCATTCCTCCCGGGACAGTCATAACATAGTCAGTGTTCACCTTATGGTTCTTAAGCTTCTTTACCACGTCCTCTCCAAGTGCGCTGTCGTCAACAATGCCTACAAAGGTCGGTCTCAACTCGATATTGGCTATGTCCTCGACAACATTTCTGCTCACACCGCCATGGATATACTCGACATGTCCTACATTTCTTCCGTCAGGTATATAAATATCCTCCGGAAATCCTTTAATATCCACAAACACTGCTCCCATAACAACTATTCCCATAATTTTTCTGTCTCCATTTCAATCCGATAAATAATAAAAGCTTACCGGAGCCAATAAACTATGTATGGCTCCTCTAGCCGATAAGTTATGGGGTTATTATAAGACATGTTACGCATTTTGCAAAGTGGTATTTTATATGGGTTACACAGCCGTCAATACACACGCTGTTTTCACCTGTCTGCCTGCTTACGCACTGTCGCTTACAGCACCTTGCTTCCATTCGCTGTCAGCTTAAACCGTGCTCCAAAGAACTCCGCCGCATGTCTGCACATCTGCATACGTCCCAGAAAGATATCAAAGTAATCGTACATCGTGCATATACTCTCATCAATCTGAAGATTAAGCGATATCAGCTTCTTCTCAGGTGATATCTTAAGCGTCGCCTCCGTAACGGCGTAATTCACGCGGTCATGTATGTCATAGCTCGACTTCTCCTTGGCACGCACCCTATCCCTTCTGACATCGGTTTTATCGGCAATCACAAGTGCCGCCGATATTACGTCCACCGCACCGCCCGTCGACTCGTCATGGTTCGCTATCGCTGATACCACAGTCACCCTGTCATCGAGACTCATATCCGTCTGCCTGAGCAGCTCATTTGCAAGAAGCGCCCCATACTCCGCATGATGCTTCCTGTTGATGGAATTTCCTATATCGTGCATATAGCCCGCAATCTTGGCAAGCTCCGTCTCATGCTCACCATACCCGAACTTCTCGAGGATAAGCGCCGCTCTCTCCGCCACCAGCGTACAATGTATCTGGGAATGGTCTGTATACCCCAGAACTCCAAGATTATCATTCCCCTTTTTTATGTATGCATTAATCTCTTTATTTTTTCTTATCTCCTTGTATGTCATATCTGCCTCATTTCCGAACATGGACTTTTCGCACCCTCATGCAACACCCAAATTCCTAATTTTGTTGCAAGTATAACACTGCAATGTTAAAAATTATTATCAGGATTCTGTAAAATATAGGTAAATTCTATGGTTGTCGGCGTATTTCAGTTAATCACTGTTTACTGTTATCTTCTTTAATAACACGCTCCGCATCAAGATATTCTTCAGGTGATATTCCCATCATGTCACACGCTTTTTCTATAGAGACATTATTTCTCGTCGAGAAATTTCTTACCAACTTATATAAATATTCAGCCGTTCCATGCTGCACTCCATACGCTCTTCCCTGTTCATACCCCTCAACATATCCGCCCTTCCTCTCCGCTATCCGAAGCTTGCGCTCCTCCTCTTCCTGATTGTATTCAAATATACTTGTCAGCTCCACTTCCGCACGGTTCCTCCTTAAAAATTCTGATAATATTCCTTTTTTTTATGCACTCGTCTATCGCCAGTCTGACGGCATCGTCAAGCGAGCCTATCTCCTCCTTATAGCTTCTGACCATCTTGACATACGCCGCATAGTCCCTGAGTGTGCGGCACTGCTCCATGAGTGCTGCATTTCTTCCGTAATTGATATTGAGTACCGTGACCTTCAACTCGAGCGCAGGGTCAGCCACCTTGGTCTCAAATGCGTTCGACAGCCGGTACTCCACTCTGTCGTCAAACTCCTGCTCACCGTTATAAAATACTATAAAATTCGGTGTAGGTATCTTCTGCATGACGGAAGAATACAACGACTGCGAGTCTATAAGTGTATTATACTCCGCCGCTATGTAAAATAAATCTCTTAACGGCATATTGGGGTTGACCGTGGACTGGTGTTCGTACAGATAAATCCCCGTATCGAGCAGAAATGCAAGGTCATTCTTCATACCCATGTATACGGCGCTGTCCAACGTCACTATCTCCAAATCGTCAGGGTTGTCATAATGCCTCCCTGACACTGCATTATATAGCTCGAGCAGTCTCCTCTTATCCTTATAAAGCATTCTAAACACCGTATCCTTATACCTGCGGTCAGCCTTCAAGATTATGCCCCTCTTTACCGACGTAAAGTCCTTTTTTCTTTTTTTACCACCGTATAACTTCTTGCCTCTTGTCATCAGCAGCTCCTCCTGTTATTGTGTGACGCAGGAGTTCATTCAGTGTCTCCTGCCAAATTGATGGAATACAAGCATAGACCTCTGAATATCCGCTATGAGACAACCATAAGCAATATGTAATAACGCATCACAATATACCATCAGCGTTAATGCCCTGTTGCGCGGTCCCAAGCATGTACTTTAGACAAAAGAAATATAGATTTTCAAGAAATATGCTTTGAATAAACATTATCACAATATGTCTTGTATGTCAATATCTTTATTGATATGTTTTGATGTCAAAACATACAAAAGGCTCCCACATCGAAACATTTTCCGACATAGAAGCCTTTTCATGCCACAGCATCAGTTGACGTAAGCATCAACCAAAGCCAAGATATGCATTTAATCTGAAATTAGCCAAGTAAGGAGAGAACTCCCTGTGTAGCCTGGTTAGCCTGTGCGAGCATAGACTGTCCAGCCTGAGCAAGAATGTTGTTCTTGCTGTACTCAACCATCTCCTCAGCCATATCGACATCACGGATACGTGACTCAGCAGATGTTGTGTTCTCAACAACATTGTCGAGGTTGTCGATTGTGTGCTCAAGTCTGTTCTGAATAGCACCAAGTGCGGAACGCTGTGAAGATACCTTTGAGAGAGCATCAGCAATGGCATCTACAGCATAAGTAGCGGACTTGCCTGAGTCATCAGATACATTGATGCCCTTAACTCCGAGGGCGGCAGCACTCATAGCATCGACATCGACATTAATCTTGTTTGTCATGTCGGCATCTGCACCAACATGTAAGTTAAATGATAACTTATCTTTTGTCTGTACGCTTCCCTCGGTAATAGTAAATGTACCATCACCATTGTTTGTAAGATATGCCTTGGTATCAGTTCCAATGCTGCTTGCATCTTCCAGCTCCTTAGCCATGAGCTTATACAAATCAGTCGTTGTAATCTTTCCATCTGAGTCTGCACCGTTTAATGATGTAAAATCAGCTCCGTCTGTAGCCGCCGTAGTGGTATCACCCTTCTTGATATCCTTGCCGGCATTGATTGCTGCAAGCATCTCCTTCTCACTTGTAAATGCCTTATAGGTTCCACCTGTTGTGGTAGTCGTTGCTGCTGACAATGTGATTGTATCGTTATTAGCCGCAGTTCCTATAAGTGTAAGACCAAGCGCTGTCAAATCAGTTATATCATTTCCTTTTCCATCTGACCATTTAGTACCGTCATATGTAAATGTTCCTGATAATGTTCCTGTATAAGTTCCGCTCACAGCCGTAGCGCCGGTGTTACTTCCGCCTATTGTTGCAGTTGCCGCAGTAGTCTGAGTCGTTCCACCTACCACAACACCAAAATCAGAATATGAGTCTGTTCCTGTAAATGTCACAGCTACGGCAGAACCCTGCTGTGCATTGGCGGATACAATATACTCCTTGCCGCCGACAGTAACCTTGTCGCCGTCGTTGATTGTCTCAGCAGTAAATGTTGCTGTTCCTGTTCCGACATCTGTGAGCGTTCCCTTGAGACCTGCATCATGTGCATTGATTGTCTTAGTTGTCGTAGCTCCATCGGTGTCACCCTTTAAGAGATATGTCTCATTAAACTTGGTTGTCTCTGCAACTCTGTCAATCTCGGTTGTGAGCTGGTCAATCTCGTCCTGAATAGCCTTGCGGTCGTCCTCTGAATTGGTTCCGTTGGAAGCCTGAACTGCAAGCTCATTCATTCTCTGAAGCATTGAGTGAACCTCTGTGAGCGCACCTTCTGCTGTCTGCACTGCGGATACACCGTCCTCAGCGTTAGATGAAGCCTGGTCGAGACCTCTTATCTGCTTTCTCATCTTCTCAGAAATTGTAAGACCTGCTGCATCATCTGCTGCACGGTTGATTCTATAACCTGAGGATAACTTCTCTGCTGACTTGCTCTGTGAGCCTGTTGTGATGTTTAACATTCTGTTGGCATTCATCGCCTGTAAATTGTGCTGTACTACCATATTATTTTACCTCCGTGTCATTGTCTGCAAAAATCCGTTTTTGCAAAATGTTTTTGATTTTATAATAAAAACAGAGAGCCTAGGATTTCCCTGTCTTATTACCACTGTTGTGTACGACCCCTTAACGGCCGCACTGCTTTCCCGTCTGCTTTTTTCTCCTGCATCAGAATGTCGACAATCTCCTTCTGTGCCCGAGGCGAGAGCTTAGGCTCCGCAAAATACGGGGATTTATCGCGTCGCTGCTGTGCCGTGTTTCTCGCGATGTTGACCTCCTTCGGAGCGTCGATAAGCAGATGAATATTGTTTGCCGAACCTCCGGAAAATACCACCCGGATGTTCTCCCCGATGTCTATGAAATCACCGGGACGAAGTGTAAGCTTTAGCATAACTGCCTCCCTGTCACAGCTTTGCTGTGACTTTAATGCCGATGGAAAACACTGCTTTTTGTGTTTTCTGGTATGAAACTTAGAATATCTTAATCTGCGTTTTTTGCTGATTTAGATATTCTTTTCATACTAATCCCCATGTCACTGCTTTTGCAGTGACTCAAATAGTAATGAAAAACGTGCTTTTTACGTTTTTCCTGTGTGAAATAGTAATACATCTTAGGCAGTGTCCTTTACTGCCTTAGATGTATTTTTCACACTAACCTCCTTGTTTTTTTGCCCTTGTTTTTTGCCTATATATATGCAACATTTTGTATATATTGTTGCATTTGTTACGAGAAATAACGTCACATTTTTTAGGAAAGGAAGATGTCTATGAGCACAACACAACCTATCAGAAGCAGTCAGGACGTAAAAAATCTTATTGACTATTATGATATCCAGAAACCAAGCCTGCGAAACAGGGCGCTGATTGTATTCGGTCTGCATACCGCGCTGCGAATCAGCGATATTCTCAATCTGCAATGGCAGGACGTATACCAGTTTGACAAAAACAGCTACGTCCCCCATCTGCTCGTGTACGAAAAAAAGACCGGAAAGGCAAGCATGATAGCCCTGAGCCCACATATCATCAACGCATTGGAAGATTACCGAATATGGAAGAAGCCTGAGAAATCCGATTACATTTTCTGCAAAACAACCAACCCAGCCAAGCCGCTCTGCCGTACACAGGCTTACCGGATTGTAAAAAATGCTGCCACAAACACCCTAAGTGAGACACATATAAGCTGCCACTCCCTGCGAAAGACCTTCGGCTATCACGCATGGAAAAAAGGCACCTCACCTGTGCTTTTGATGGATATATACAATCACTCCTCCTTTGTCATCACCAAGCGCTACCTCGGAATTGAGCAGGACGACCGTGATTTGCTGTTCAAAAAAATGGATTATTAATTTGCCTTGGAAAAAGATAAAAATACAAACAGAAAAAATAAATAAGAATTTTTTGCCGCACGGGGTTAAGTTTTACGGCAAACGTCCGAAATATAGAATGTAAATAAGAAAATGCAACATATTATACATATTGTTGCATTTTCTTATTTTTTTATACATAAAATTATTGTTGCAATCCAGCGCTAAGATTATGGTGTCAAAACATGCTCACAAAACCTAAACATGTATAACATGTTATATTTATGTGTATCGCGACTTTTGGAAGAAGCTTAGATGTTCTTAGGACTCTGTTCACTACGCAGCCACAGTCAGCATGGAGGCTGACTGAGTTGCAAACAGCCATGGAGGGCTGATTTTGCAACGGTGGCGGACATTTTAAAGAACATTTATCAGAGTCCTTAGAACACCTTGCTTCGAACAATCGGAGCCGATACGCATAAATATAACATCTTATACATTCATAGATTAAATCAGCATGTTTTGCCCCCTCAATCTTACTATGCAAAAACAGCCCCGTCCCCGAACCAAATCATTCGGGATACGGAGCTGTCTCTCATATCAAAAACCGCTCTATGATTTTCACTGCCGATTACTCAGCGTCCTCTTTCTTATCCTCAACTATCTGAATATGAACCTCGCGGAGCTGCTTCTCGGTAACTGTTGCAGGTGCGCCCATCATAACGTCCTGTGCGTTCTTGTTCATCGGGAACGGAATAATCTCGCGGATACTCTCCTCGCCTGCGATGAGCATTACCATACGGTCAACGCCCGGTGCGATACCTGCATGTGGCGGTGCGCCGTAGCAGAATGCGTTGTACATGGCAGGGAACTTAGCCTTAACATCGTCCTCGCCGAGACCTACAAGCTTGAATGCCTTAATCATAATCTCAGGGTCGTGGTTACGAACTGCGCCCGATGAGAGCTCAACACCGTTACATACAAGATCGTACTGGTATGCAAGAATGTCGAGAGGGTCCATTGTATCGAGAGCCTCAGCTCCGCCCTGCGGCATTGAGAATGGGTTGTGGCAGAACTCAAGCTCGCCTGACTCCTCGCCTATCTCGTACATAGGGAAGTCTACTATCCAGCAGAACTCGTAGCACTCCTTCTTCATGTATCCGTCGAAGCTGTTTCCGATAGCCTTTCTGATAACTCCGGCTGTCTTCTGGGCTGTCTTTAAATCGCCTGCTGCGAGCGCAACGAAGTCACCGTTCTTGAGGCCGAGTGCCTTTACAACAGCGTCCTTGTGCTCCTGAACAAACTTGGCGATACCGCCTACAAGCTCGCCGTTCTCGTCAAGTCTGAAATAGTAAGCCTTCTGTCCGCTTACAACCTCAACATCGGCACAGAGCTTGTCAATCTGCTTTCTTGTGCCTGTGAAATTCTCCGCAACCACAGCCTTAACCTTATTTCCTGCAAATGGACCGAAGCCGCAGTCTGCAAGAACGTCTGTAGCGTCCTGAACGATAAGATTGATACGAAGATCCGGCTTGTCCGTTCCGTACTTGTCCATCGACTCAAGGTAAGGTATTCTCTTAAATGGCGGCTTGGAAGCCTCATTATATATTCCGTATCTTGCAAAAATAGGTGGAAGAACGTCCTCAAGTATCTCAAATACATCCTCCTGATTTGCAAATGCCATCTCCATATCGAGCTGGTAGAACTCTCCCGGTGAACGGTCAGCTCTCGCGTCCTCATCTCTGAAACACGGTGCTATCTGGAAATATCTGTCGAAGCCCGATGCCATGAGAAGCTGCTTAAACTGCTGTGGAGCCTGTGGAAGAGCGTAGAACTTGCCCGGGTGGTTTCTCGCCGGAACAAGATAGTCTCTTGCGCCCTCAGGTGATGAGCATGTGAGTATAGGAGTTGTAATCTCCATGAAATCATGTCCTATCATGGCTGCACGAAGGTCAGCTACAATCTTGCTTCTAAGAATAATTCTCGACTTGACGTCCGGGTTACGAAGGTCAAGGTATCTGTACTTGAGTCTTACGTTCTCGTCGGCGTCCTTTGAATGGTTGATCTGGAAAGGAAGCTCATTGTACCGGCACTTTCCGAGAACCGTGATCTTAGAAGGAACAACCTCGATATCACCTGTAGGTATCTTACTGTTCTTGGAGCTTCTCTCCCTTACTATTCCGACTATCTCTATGGTAGACTCGTAGTTAATTCCTGCCAACTGCTCCATCTGCTCTTCTGTCTCAGCGACAATCTGTGTCGTACCGTAGAAATCTCTTAAAATAAGGAAGCCAAGGTTCTTGCTCACCTTACGGAGATTTTCATACCAGCCGACAAGCTTAACCTCTTCGCCGACATTCTCCAGTCTTAACTGGCCACAATTATGTGTACGTCCCTGCATGTTTTTTTCCTCTTTGCTATAAATTTCGTGACAAAATCCTTCCACACCCGAAAACCTTGTCCGCAAGTGCTTTCCGGCGCCTGATTTTGTCTCGTGTCTTTCGCTATTATAGCATCACTGCAAAATGCCGTCAACCTGTTCCCCAAATAAAGCTACGTCAATCCCGCCCCACTCACTGCACCGTTCCGTCCTTTATCACGAGTATCCTGTCCGCAAAATCAGCCATCTGCTGGTCATGTGTCACCATTATGATAGTCTGCCCGAACATATCTGACGCATTTCTAAGGAGCGCTGCCACCTCAGCCGAAGTCTCTGCGTCGAGATTACCGGTCGGTTCATCTGCAAGTATTACGGCAGGCTTGTTCACCAGCGCTCTCGCGAGCGACACCCTCTGCTTCTCACCGCCCGACATCTCGAACGGAAACTTATCCCTGCAATGCCCTATGCCAAGCTTCTCCATAATCTCGATTACTTCCTCCCTGTCCTCGCGCCTCTTGTCAAGATGTACCGGGAAAACTATATTCTCGTAGGCTGTGTACTCGGGAAAAAGATTGTAGTCCTGATAGACGAAGCCTATATTTCTCCTTCTAAACTCCGATAGCTGTTTGTCCGAAAGCTTATTCTCCCCGCCGTATATGTTCACCCCGCCAATCCTCACCGTGCCCTCATCAGGCACATCAAGCGTCCCGAGTATCCTCAAAAGTGTGGATTTTCCCGAACCGCTCTTGCCGATTATCGCCGCAAACTCACCTCTCTCAAAACTGACACTGCAGCTTTTTAGCGCCCTCACGGGAACATTTCCCGCATACGTCCTCGACACATTGACCGCCTCTAAAACTATATCTTTATCCATATTTTATCCGTCCTTTCCAACCAATAGGTAGTTTAAAATTTTACTTTCAAACTTTTCAGCTCATTTCGCATCATCACAGCGCTGACCAGTGCGAACGCGAGCCCTATCACTACAATTATTAGCAGGTGCCACTCAAACGGCAGGTCGAGAATTTTTATCGGAATAAGCTTCAGGTTCTCGTTCAGGGAAGAAACGAGGAGCGTCCTGTTAAGCCTCCTTGATGTCAGATATCCCGCCGTATGGCTGCTCACTCCGGCATACATCTTTTTCGCGTCGTCCGCATATTTAAAGCCATACATCACCATCACAACAGGAATTGCCGACAGCAACGACAACCCTTCCTTCACTGCACGGCTTACAGCCTGCCGAAGAAGAAAGTCATCGTCCACACCCACCTGCTTTAATCTGACCCGCGATGCTCGCAACCCTGCCGTGTCGTCCTTTAAAATACCTACCCTGATAACAACGAACATGAAGAACAGCGCTGTCACAAAGCCACCGTACAGGAACAGCTCGTGCATCACACTTTTATACTGATTTTTCAGCTCCACATACCTCGCGCCGTAGCTTCCACCGTTTCTGACAGCGATTATGGACAACTGCTGTGCGATGAACTCGGCGTCCCTGTAATTGTCAAATATAAATTCCGCCTGCGTGTATCTAAACTCCTTCCCGTCGGCAGCCGCCACGCGCTCACCGAGAGCCTGCGAGGCATATATCAGGTAATCGTTATTTCCGTAAGGAATACCGCTGCCATCTGTCACGTCAAATGAGCTCGCAGCAGCAGCAACCTCCACGCATATATCGCCGGAAGCCGTCGGTATGTGCAGAAATTTCCCCTCGGTGAGAGATGCGTCCTTATCTTCCGAGTGAAAGAGCACAAGCACCTGCTCACCGCTCTCGAATTTGTCGTAGTCCGCACCGCTCCACTTTATATTTCCCGACTTTTTGAAAGCAGACCATACGCCGGTGCTGTCGCTGCAATAAATCTCCGTGAACAGTTTTCCGTACATGTCATTGTACTGCCAATGACCGTCCTGCGTGCCACTGACGCTTGTGACGTCCTCAACCTTCTGCTTATAATATTCGGACTGCTCCATGCCGTCCCACCAGAGCTTGTGGGTGGATACGCGGGCATTATAGCTCAATTTTCTTATTCCCTCCACGAGTTCAATGCTCTTGAGCGCCGTCTGCGAAAAACCACTGTCCGTATCATAGAAGGTGGCAGATGTTGAGTTTATCGACCCCGTCCTCTTATCCTCATAGTCGACCTGATATGAGAAGCTTGACGGCATATCGATTGTGAAATCATTTATCTCACTTTTAAAGCCCTTATAATAGGATATGTCAAAATATATTTTCGTAAAATTGTACAGAATAACACTGCACACCGCTATTGCTATAACCCTCAGAAGTGCCGTCCTGAGCGGGTGCATGTCATTCTGACGTTTTGCGGCATAAGCCGGGGTTATCCGCCTGCCGTTTTTTCCCCTGTGTATCATTTTTCTCAGACGGTCAGCCCTGTGCGCCCCCAGCTTACCCTCATCGTGCACCAGCTTTCTCTGCCTGAGCGTGGTCTGCGAGGTCAGGATTGTCACCACCATGGTGACGGCTATCGCACCTACAATCTGCATGAGCACATCTGCCTCAAAGGTGAAAAAATAATCTATATCCGCGCTCCGGCTCACAAAAACCACTGCAACGGCACACACAATATACGACGCAAGCACACCGGCTGCTGCCGCGGGAACTATCGTGAGGACGCTCTCCTGTATTGAATATAATCTTATCTGCCCCCTAGATGCACCTATGCACCTCATAAGCGAGTAGGCGCTCTGTCTCCTCTTGTTTTCCTGAATTATTATGTACGCCATCGCACAGCAGCCAATCACCATGACGGACAGGAGCACCCACAGGTTCGCCGCACCGCTGTCCCACAGAACAGCATCATACACCTTAGAGTTGTACTCCATGGAGGCGTCATCGTCCGCGAGCGTCCTTGCAAAGCCGGGGTCAACATCTGCATACTCTTCCTTCAGATTGTAAAAGCCAAGATGCAGCTTCTGCGCGTCAAGGCTGTCCAGCTCCTTCGCCGTCACCACCATATCGGGCATGCCCGAACCCGACGACCACAAATCAAGATAATTGTACAGTATGCCCGTGACCACATAGGTCTTTGTGCCGTACTGCTGGTTCATTTTCTTTGAATAGAGCTCACTGTGGTCGTAATATTTTCCGTAATTTACCGTAAGCTCCTGTCCCAGCTCATAGGAAAGCCCTAGCCTCTCAAGCGCACCGAGGGTAATGGCAATCTCGCCCTCCCGCTCCGGCATGCGCCCTTCAAATATTCTGACGCGCCCGATATCGGACATATTGTCCGGAAGGCTTCCCATGCACAGCCCCGTGTCATTTTCAAACATGTCACCGCTGTCCTTAAAATACACATGCACACCACCGATTACCTCGCCCGTTTTCTCTACATACGGGTGCAGGGTCTCCGATGTAGTCATAAATGAGCTTTGCTCCAATATCCAGCTTCCGCACAGCCTTATGTTTCTCTGTCTCTCATATTTTTCCATCTGACTGTGGTACAGCAGAAACGCCGCTATAAAAAAGCTTACAAGAAATACAATAACCGACACTCTCATAAGCTCTTTTTTCCGCCGTCTCCTGCCAACTCTTATCAAGTCCATTGTCGATGCTCCTTTCATTTCAGGATTTTGTATAACTCCCTTTCTTACAATCAGAGCATACATCACTTATCTTACAGGACTCTTACAGCATCAGAGATTTTTATTTTTTCTTTCACATTA
>CAMEEX010000055.1 GCA_945915235.1 uncultured Clostridia bacterium
GTTTTCCCGGGCTTTCAACTACTATATGGTCATCAAACATTTTTATCTGAATATCCGTACCAGTAATACTATAAGCACGATGAGTAACTGCATTTACAATCAATTCTTGTCTGACAAACTTAGGATATTCCTCATCTGTAACAAATGTTCCATCTGGTCCAAGATATGTTTTTTCTTTTACCTGAGTATCCAAATATGCAATCGCCTCATTTATCATATTAAGCAGTGTGCCTTCAAAGATAACGTCCTTTATAACATTCATTTCTGTTCCAAATTTTTCTTCTGTTCCCTCATAACGTATAAAACGAATCCTTGCACGAGGAAAGAAATTTTGCGGATTCTTTCCAAATAACAAAATTGCAGCTGTACTGATTTGAATCTCGCCATCTTTTTCTTTTATAAATCCTCTGTTTTCTTTGAGATATTCCAGTGGACTTTTCCCATAACCAATCTTATCTGTATATTTTTTACAAAGTTCATATCTATATCATCTATCGTAGCATCAGGCACAGCCTTATCTTCAAAGTATCGTTCTCCCTTGTCATAATTAAGCTGAAGGCGTTCTTCAAAAGTCTGCAATTTAGATTTATCACCAACTCTCAGAAATACATCATCTGCCTGATTTGCATGCACTTGTGGACTTGCTTCAATATGCATTACAAGCACATGATTCTCTCTTCCCTTTTCATCAACACACGGAACTTTTTCTATTCCAACCTTAATAGTTGGATTGCAGAAATCAAATGGCACTCTTAGAAGCTCATTTAACTTCTTGGTTTCAAAATCAACACCTTCAATTCTTCTTGTCTTATCGGTTATACCTATTGCAATATCTCCACCATCTGCATTAGCAAATGCAACAATCGGTATTGCTAAATCCTTTGGAGAAATATTTATACTTTTCCGATCAAATGTCTGCTTTTCTTCCTTTGATAAAATTTCTTCGATCGTCATTGCATTCTCCTTCCTTAAATTTTCCTGTTTTGTCAGCTTCATTCCTGAGCTAATTTAATTTTAGTCTAAACAAAAAAGCTACTGTTTATCTACATTTTTTCTTGCAGCTTGGACTAAAATATATTTACTTTATGATAATTCCACAGTCGTTAAATACTCCATAATCTTACCTCATCAAAATCATACATAAGTAGAAACATAAAACTAGTTTGATTATACATCGTTTATCGAAATAATACAAACAAAACTGGTGTCTACTACTGCACCAGCTTTGTTTTGCTACTTTTCTCTTCAAAAATATTCAATAGACCTCCAATGACATTCTTTCCCATTAAGCAAAAAGCCATTACAGAGAACTTAATCTCCGTAATGGCTTTGATTTGTAATTATTCCGATTTTTTAATTGTTTTCCAAATTACTTCTTTCTCTTCCCAACGCATACTCCTGCCGCTCCTGTTGAAGGTGCCACATAATTTCCGCTCTTAGGCTCTGTTGATGTCGGCTCTGTTTCGGTCTGGTTCGGGGTCTCAGGCTCGCCCGGGATTACGTCATTTTTGATATCCGAAGCCTTGACGGCATCTCCACGGCTTGATAATATATTCATGTTGTCACTTAACATATTTAAGTATGCAGGTAATTGAAGCACAGAAAAGAGGATTGACATGTACCGAGATTTAACCAAAGGGCGCATAGGGAGCACCCTTATTCTTTTTGCCCTTCCGATGATTGCAGGCAATCTCCTGCAGCAGTTTTACAATATAGCCGACACGCTCATCGTCGGGCAGGTGTTGGGGCGTGACGCTCTCGCTGCCGTCGGCTCGGCTTACACGCTTATGACCTTTCTTACCTCGATATTTCTTGGTCTGTGCATGGGCTCCGGCGCACTTTTTTCAATATATCAGGGGCGAGGCGACACTGCTTCACTGAAAAGCAGTATTTTTCACGCTTTCTGCCTTATAATGTCCGTAACCGTCGTCATAAATATTGCTGTATATGCCTTTATCAGACCGATAATGATATTCCTTCGCGTGCCCGACGAGGTTTACGCCGGAATGAGGCTCTATCTTCTGATTGTTTTTGCCGGAATACCCGCGACATCGCTTTACAACTTTTTCTCATGCATGCTGCGCGCGCTCGGCAACTCGTCGGCGCCACTTATTTTTCTCGCGGTCAGCGCTGTCTTAAACATCGCGCTCGACATACTATTTGTCGCCGTGCTCCCGTTCGGAATTGGCGGAGCCGCGCTCGCAACTGTCATCGCGCAGTATGTGTCGGGGATAGGCATAGCTGTGTATGTGCTGATAAAATGCCGCACCTTTCTTCCGGGAAAATCCGACCGACATTTTGAGATGGCGATACTTAAGGAAATACTCAATCTTTCCTCGCTCACCTGCCTGCAGCAGTCGGTGATGAACTTCGGTATTCTCATGGTGCAGGGGCTTGTGAACAGCTTCGGAACCGTTGTCATGGCTGCCTTTGCCGCCGCGGTAAAAATTGACACCTTCGCCTACCTTCCTGTGCAGGATTTCGGAAACGCCTACTCAACCTTCGTCGCGCAGAACTTCGGTGCGGGTGAACAGGACAGAATACGCCGCGGCACCAAGACTGCTTTCGTTATGAGCGGCATTTTCAGCCTCATAATATCCGCCGCAGTGTTCATATTTGCCGCGCCTCTCATGCGTATATTCATAGATGCCACTGAAATGCAGGTAATCGCCGCAGGAGTCCACTACCTCAGAATAGAGGGTGCATTTTACATTGGAATAGGCTTTCTATTCCTATTATATGGCTATTACCGCGCCATCAAGAGAGCCGGAATGTCCGTCGTCCTCACGGTCATATCCCTCGGCACGCGCGTTCTGTTGGCTTATGCACTGTCCGCCATAAACAGCATCGGCGTTACCGGAATATGGGCAGCAATCCCTATCGGCTGGTTTCTTGCAGACGTGACCGGGCTGGTATATATGAAATTTTTATCATCTAATAAAAGTTTAGGAAAATGAAAAGAACCATGAAATATATTAAACTCCGAGATATAATAGACTGAATAGATAAAACAAATTAATTAAATATTTATTTAGAAAAAATAAACGTAGTCGCAAGACCACCAGATTAAAACATACACCTAAAATAAATGCGATTGAAAAAGAATATCTTTGAACTCACACATCTCTTTGACAGTGTTCTTTTTCAACCGCATTTTTCTAATCAAGATATTAAGGTCAAATAGGATAAAACTTTGCCATGTATAACGGGATATGTTTATGCGTATCGCGACTTTTGTGAGAAGCTTAGTTGTTCTTAGGACTCTGCTTATTACTCAGCCACAGTCAGCATGGATGCTGACTGAGTTGCAAACAGCCACGGAGGGCTGGTTTTGCAACGGTGGCGTCCCATATAAGTACATAAATCAGAGTCCTTAGAACACCTTACTTCGAGCAACCGGAGTCGATATGCATAAATATATCCCGTTATACATTCAAAACCTAATACACCTATTTGACCTTAACATCACCCTAAATTAATTTAATTTATTCCCACCGCTTCTTTTGCAAGCCTGTCGGCTTCCTCATTGCCCTCAACGCCTGAGTGCCCTTTGACCTTCACGAAATGAAGCTTGATATCATTTTTTACCGACTGAATATAGTCGTGGTAGGCGATGGTTCCCTTCTTATTTCTCTTCCACGAACCGTCAGCCCACATCTCTATTCCCATGTAATCGTAGTAGATTACGAGTTCCTTCAGTCCAAGCTCAATGGCACGCTTAATCGCCGCCATACTGCCTCCGACCTCGCCGGACACATTTCTCATTGAAGCCATCTCAGGGTCATCGCCATGTCCCTGAAGCACCTCGCGCACACCGTCGTGCACGAGAAAACCGCCGTAGCCATAGACCTTTGTTGCAATGTTAAATGAGCCGTCGACAAAAGCATACGGCAGAGTGTCACGCTGTCCGCCATTTTTTTCACAACTATTCACATTAGTCAGACCCGGCGTTTTTGCGCTGTTGCCTGTATCCGCGTTCTCAGCATGCCCGGCGCTTATGCCTCCCATGAACGCCTCAGCCTCAGCCTTTGTCTTGAAGCTCTTATAAATTGCCCCCGAAAACCCGTCTATATTCTTCTTACATGCGTCCCAGCTAAGATATATTCCCGGAACTCTTCCTGCCTTTACCGCGTAAAATTTTCCTGCCATTTTTCCCTACTCTAAAAATATTATATTTGTTTTGGCTTCTACTTTTCCTCGAGCATCATCTTGATAATCTCCTTGTCGGTCTGGTGCATTCCGACCTTTCCGATATAGCCGACGCAGCTTATCGTCTCGCCTGCCTCCTCCTTCAAAATTCCGGTGTACGCCTCATACGCCTTGCCCTTCATCGCAAGATAGTGCCCCATCATCGCCGCATCAAGGCTCGAAGCAATCTTGGCGGCACACGAAATCTTAGCTCCGTCACAGATAATTCCCGGAATGTTTGCGAGCGTGTTGTCGATTGTGTCCTTAATCTGCTTTATGGTGCCGCCCGCAAGATATGTTATCGCCGCAGCACTCGCGCAGGAAGCAGACACAGCCCCACAGAATGCGGAAAGCTTTCCTATAAACTCCTTCTGGAAGGTTGTCAGAAGGCTTGAAAATGCAAGCGCACGGTAAAGCTTTTCAGACTGTATGTTGTTCTCTCTCGCATAGACGATTACCGGAACAGACGATGCAATTCCCTGGTTTCCGCTGCCCGAATTGATGATAACGGGCATATCACAGCCGCCCATTCTCGCCTCGGACGCCGCGCACGCATACGCCTTCATTCTCGTGACTACGCTCTCAGCGTATGTCTCGCGGATTACCCTTCCGAGTCCCAGACCGTAATTGCCCGACATTCCCTCGTAGGCTATATCCATATTGTACTGTATCTGTCTGTCAAAGAGATGTCTGACCTTCGCTATATCAACCTCGTCCGCAAACTGCTTGATGTTCTCGATGCTTAACTGTGAGCGGTCAGCATAAATTTTTTCATTTTCACTAGCTTCTCCGGCACCTTCCATATTGTCTGTATGCTTGAGAACGGTACCATTCTTCTTAATCTCGGTAATGTTCGTGTGTGAATGGCGCACTTCGACGGAAGCACTCTCATCACCCGCCCTCATCTCTATAATAAAATGAAGCGGTATCTCGGAGTCGAGGAACTCCACATGACATTTCTTGTCATTCACGAACTGTTCTGCAGCAGCCCTTCCCTCGTCGTCGACAGCCTCCAGCACCTCCATGCATTTAGCGGCATCTCCAGCCAATGCCCCAAGCGCGCACGCCGCCTCAATTCCTATCATTCCCTGTGAATTAGGTATTGAAACACAGCGCACATTCTTAATCATGTTTCCTGAGCAGTATGCATCTATATGTTCAGGCACAGCACCTAAGACCTCCCTGCATCTCGCCGATGCGTATGCAAGTGCGATAGGCTCCGTGCACCCCATCGCAGGTATGAGCTCCTCCTCAAGTATTTTTATGAAATTATTCTGTATGTTTTTGTCCATTTTTATATTCGTGTCCTTATGTTTTTATATTTTATAATTAAAATATCTTATAATTGGCAAAGGCTATATTTGTCCTTTTATTACGCCTTTTGTGGTTTTATTTTTATCATTTCTGCTACAAGTCGATGGGACATAAATTCAGCTCTTTATCGCCCAACGCATCTTCGTCGAGCGCGCCCTGCTGTTCTTTGCACATTCCTCCGCCGACGGTCTTATCACGTCCTTGGCAGCCTCGCTGTATATTCTGTCCTTCTCCATCTGCTTAAAATATTTCTTGACCATTCTGTCCTCGCCCGAATGAAAAGTGAGTATAGCCACCCTGCCGCCCGGTGCAAGTATTCCCGGAAGCTTGCTAAGAAACGCATCAAGCACCTCGAACTCGCTGTTCACGTCAATCCTCAGCGCCTGAAATGTCCTCTGGCAGGACTTCTTCACGGCTTCCTTTCGCTCCGCCTCCGGCAGGAACTCAAGTGCTTTCTCAATAACCTGTCTGAGCGCCGTGGTCGTGTCAATCGGGTGCTTTCTCTTTCGCTCCCTCATAATCTGCGCCGCTATCTGCTCTGCATACGGCTCGTCCGAATTTTCAACCAACATTCCGATAATCTCGTCCTCGTCAAGCTGGCTTAGTCTCTCCGCCGCCGACTCTCCCGCCTCCGGGTTCAGCCTCAAATCAAGCGGTCCGTCAACCTTATACGAAAAGCCTCTCTCAGGGTTGTCAATCTGCATCGATGACACTCCGAGGTCAGCAAGCACGAAATCAAACAACCCGCTCTCCGGCACAAGCTTATCTATATCGGCAAAATTCATCTGCTTCACCGTGAGAATGTCCTCGCCATAGCCCGCGTCGCGCAGCCTCTTGGTCGTCTTTTTTATCTCGATGGGGTCTATATCAAGCGCGTACATGTGCCCCTGCCCCTCAAGCTTTTCGAGCATTCTTCTCGTGTGCCCGCCGTAGCCGAAGGTCGCGTCAAGCCCCTTTTGTCCCGGCTTAATCTGCAAAAAGTCAAGTATTTCGTTTACACATATAGATATATGCATACCCGCAGGTGTAATCCCCTTGCTTATGACATGCTCTATCGTGTCTGCATATTTCTCGGGATTTAATTCCTTATATTTCTCCTCAAAACGCTTCGGGTGCGTCCCGGAGTAGCGCTTTCTTCGCACATGAGGTTTGTTTTCTTCTATGTTATTTTCTCCCATATCTGTTTCCTTCCATGTATATGTATCTATATCATTTTTCAGACAGTTTTCAAAACAATTCTATTTATTTTAACATACTGCCTGATGTATCGCAAGCGCTATTAGACATTGCGCCAAGCTGATGCAAGCCACCAAATCGCAATTGGTGTCTGTTCTTTTTTTATTAGAACCATCTGTAGCAACCACCTAATTAGCTACAAATTTATTTTTTCAAAACCAAAAAGGGCATAGAACATGCTTTTCCACATTCTATACCCTTTTAATCAATTTTCTAATACCACATATGGGTTTATAGCATGATTTTTCTTTAAAAACCCTTTTTTCTTTTCCCCACTAAGTCAGCAGGCAGTGTGAAGCAGTAAGACTATGACTCGCATCACATTACTTTGTCGTTATATAGGTATTGTAGCGGTACTGCCTGAGCTTATACTCCATAGCAATGGCGTTGGAGAGATTTCGATATGCGCCAACCTGAACCTTGTAGAGTCCGTCATCAAACACAATGAACGCAGGAAAACCGTCGATGAGAAGTGAGTTTAACATTCTGTCGGCATTGTCCTTGTTTCGGTACGCGCCTACCTGAACGCGGTAGAGCACGTCAGGGCACTGGCAGTTGCAGGAGCGCGTCCCCGGCTCGTTGAAAATCTCGGCGCTCTCATCGTAGAAGCGCTCCTCACCGCGCACACCGTAGCCCATCATGTCATCTGAGGAAGGCATGTTTCCACCACTCATTCCTCCTCCGTTCATTCCACTGTTATTCCTCGCGCTTCCCACATTTCCGGCGTTTCCCGCGCTTCCGCCGTCCGTGCCGTCATTATTTCCTGCGTTCCCCATATTGCCTGCGTCCGTCCACATATCTGCCGTAGCCGACGCAGATGAGGAGGTATATACCGGGTAGCCGAGCGTCTGCAAAATTCCGTTTGCAATTCCGCGCGCGAGCTCATCAAAATTCCTGTCAAAAGTCTCGTTGTCCTTGTCACTGTTGATAAAGCCTGCCTCCACAAGAACGGCCGGCATCTGAGTGCGACGAAGCACTACCAAATCCTTTCTCTCGTCAATTCCCAGATTTTTTAGACCAGCTTTCTCCATGCCCTCGAGTATGTTATTGGCAAGCTCGCGCCTCACACCGCTGTCGCTGTAGACGAGTACCTCCGCGCCTGAATACTGGTTAGGGTACTCGCTCGAATTTCTGTGTATGGACACAAAGTAGTCCGCACCTACACTGTTTCCGTCCTGCGCCTTTTTAAACGGCGTCTCATATATATCTCCCTCTCTCGTGTATACGACATCGACACCCCTCGCCTCGAGAAGCGCTCCCACAGCCTTTCCGAGTCTCAATACGTCGTCCTTTTCCTGTCGTCCGTTATATACAGCTCCAGGGTCGCTTCCGCCATGCCCCGGGTCAATAACAACAAGCATACCTATACCATCCTATTTTCGATAATATGGTATATTCTATGAACAAAATAGAAGGATGTGAAAATATTTTTTCAACACCCTTCTACACATGTAAATAAAATTTTCAGATAATCATTGCTCATATAATCTTATCATTATCTGCATTTGGAAACAATTATTACCCGCAAATCAAAAGCTATTAAACTCATTCACTTAAGCATGTGTCTAACATTCTCTCACTGTCAGCTTACTGCTCATTTACCACCGCCAGTGTGCCGCCCTTAACCTCGATAATCTCGCCCTTCTCGTTTGCGAGCCATGCTGACTGCGCCGACGGGTTAAACACCTTGCTGCAATCGGCAAAGAACTGTAACCTGTCGAGGACTTCCATGTAGTCGACTATCTGGATATTGGTTGCGTACCAGGTATCTTCCCTGCCGCCGACCAGCTTACAGAACTCCTCCATTACCTCCCAGTTGTTCTTGTCGGTGAACTCGTAGCTGTGCCCCCACACATACATGAGGTAGAGGTACTGCTTTTTAAATAAATCCACAAATCTCTGACCGTTCTCGAGAAGATTGTGATTGTGGTGGCAGGTGGCCTTCCACTGGTAAAAATCCTCCGGGATTGCGAAATCATCCGTGCTGCCGACAACTCTCGCATAGCGTATTCCCATCATAGGTAGCATCTCGCGGATTTTCGGGCTTGTCGAGCCGTTAGGATATGCAAGTCCTCTCACAGGCTGTCCCATAATCGCCTCAAGTCTCTTTCTGTCCTCTAAGACCTCCTCGGCGACATTCTCGAGCGGGCATCTTGCGATTGTCGGGTGCGTCACGGTATGACAGGCAATCTCATGTCCCTCGTACAGCTTTAAAAATTCCTCCGGCTGAACCTTCTCGCCGTATGTATTGTGGAAAATTCCGGAATTAATGTTGAAGGTTCCCTTTATGCCATACTTGTTGAAAATAGATACAAGTCTTCTGTCCTCCGTCCTTCCATCGTCGTAGCTCATTGTGAGCGCCTTGTGCTTTCCGCCCGGAAAGCAATAATATACCTTAGCCATAATATTTATCTCCTTTTTTATAAAACTTTTGGGTAAATCCGATGGACTTCTTCTTAGATTACCGCCTGACTATCCTTTTTGTACACAGCAGCGGTAAAAAATATTGTAATTTCCCTTATTTTAATTGCACATTACCGCTTGATTGGCTTTGTTCTTCACATAGGCGGTATAATTTTTCATATATCAGCTTATTTTGTAATATTCGCTTCCTGATTTTACCGCCTAAAATAAAGTTTAATAACTATAAGCGGTAAATATAGCTATTTTTTCTTTCTATCAGCGCAATTATTACCGCCGCATTACCAACATCAAGCCTTTAAGCGGTAACCCTAAGAAAACTCAAATTATTATACAGTCATACATTGAACTTTACAAGTTCCCCGATACTCCCAGCCACCTCTCGGAGTCCACATTCCTCTAATTATCCCCTACAGCGTTACTCCTCATCTTTCTACTCATCCTCTACAGCACTACTCCTCGTCCTTCGCAAGCTGCGGAAGCACCCACTTAAAGTCCATATCGGACGCATAATAGAAGCTTGTGTAGCAAGGCTGGTTGTAGCAGTTGTTCTGCCATGCTATGCCCGTGCGGTACATGGTGTCGTGCATGAGAGTGAACAGCTTGTGGTTGGTGAGCTCGGTGTTCGTGTATATGCGGATTGCCGAGTTGTCAGCCTTTCTTAGGATAATTTCCTCCCTGAAATCACCGAACAGGTCGACTACGAGGCAGGGATTTCCCTTCGTTCCGTTGTTTGTGAGCGTGCCCTCAGGCTTTAACATTATGCCGTGGGTGTTATCATTTATTATTCCACAGTGCTGCTCGTGGATATAGTCTACGCCGTCCGTGATCTGCGTTGAGAGGTCTGCGGCATATCTTATGGACTGGTTGGTTCCGAGCACCTTGTCAGGGAGCTTGTTGCCCTTGCAGTCGTACATCTCCTTTACCCACACCTGAAGTCCTCGCACGTTAGGATTGACGTCACCTATCATGCAGCGTCCGAGGTCGCAGTCAGCGAACTCTCCAAAGTAAGGAACTCCCGTCTCGGCATCGCGAAGCGCCCAGCCGTAAGGAACCGACGCTGCGCCCTCGAACACGTTGAATATCTCAAATCCCGGTCTGTCAGGGTCAATGCATGCGACATGCATGGCATCGCCGTGTCCGAACTTGGCTTCCACGCCGTCAGGTCTTATTCCGCGGCTTGAGTACAGCACTGAGCCGTCATGGTCGATGACTGCCGCGCCGTATATGATTTCCTGACAGCCGTCGCCGTCCACGTCAGCCGTCGAGAGACTGTGGTTTCCCTGTCCGCAAAGGCAGCCGTACACAGGGTCGGTTCCGTTCAAATCATGTGCGTGGCTGTCGTTGAACGGATTGCTCATACGCACATAGCCGCTGTCTATTGTGAAGTACTCCCTGTGCTTTCCGGTGAAGAAATCGTAAGCCGTCATAGTCATTCTCGTATAGTATCCGCGGCAGATGATAAGGTAAGGTCTTACGCCGTCAAGATATGCCACACCAGAGAGAAATCTGTCCACACGGTTGCATGGCTCAATCCTCTTGAACGCGTAGTCGCCCCACATAAGACCGTCGTCCTCCCTCGGATATTTGAAAGGAATGGTGTCGAGCTCGCTTCCGTCGCCGCCGAACATTGTAAGGTACTCAGGTCCCTCATAGATAAAGCCCTCGAACTTTCTGAGCTCATTTCTCGGGCTTCTTCCCGGAGCATATACGTCCATGAAGTAGTCGGCAAGCTTTCTTGCACTCTCCTCGCTGAGCGGATACTCGTACTTTACAGGTATGCCAAAGCACTCCTCAAGCGTAGCCGGCCAGTGACCTGCCACAACCTCCGGGTGCTTATCCCAGCCCATGAACATCTTTACTATATGCTCGTAGTAATCGTCTGCCGAGCAAACATAATTGTCGTCGTGGCTCACGCCCGCTTTGACAGCAGCCTCAGGAAGTTTTATGTACTTCTCGGGCTTTGCCGAGCCGGCAGGATTGTATACCGTCATTTTCGTTCGCGGTGCACTCTTTACCGACATCTCAGCCTTTCCGTCTCCGTCAAAATCATACACGATAAACTGTGTATAGTGTGCGCCCGCACGGATATTTACACCCATGTCAAGTCTCCACAGAAGCTCTCCGCTGAGGCGGTAGCAGTCGATGTAGCACTTTCCCGTGTAGCCCTTGATTGAAACGTCCTGTGAGTTTGTCGGGTCCCACTTTACAATGTATTCGTACTCTCCGTCGCCGTCAACATCGCCGACACTCATGTCGTTTACGCGGTATGTGTACTCCTCACCCGCAGGTGTAACGCCTCCCTCAGGAATACGCATCGGTATCTCGATGTAGTTGCTGCCCGTACTCCACGCCTTCACCGGCTTACACGGTTCACCCTCAGCTCCGTTACTAAGCGGTGCAACGCTGTACTCGTCCTCCATGGTTCCTTCTTTATCTATATAATTCGTACTGTCTGTCACAACAGCGAGCTTTTTTCCATTCTTATATACAACATAGTCTGTTCCTATCATTCCGGTCTTGGAGTAGCCGCTCACCTCGTCGAGCATCATTCTCCACGCGAGGAAAATTCCGTCGGCTGACTTCACCGCTATGAGCCCTCTGTTCAGCTTCTCAAGCTGCTGCTTCAAAACTCTCTTGAGCGGTGTGCGAAGAATCTCGGAGCGCTCCACTCCGCTGTCCGTCACAGCCTCGACATAAACAAAATGCGGAACATGTGTTGATTTTTTAAGGTGATAATTGCAGTTGTTCTGCTCGGACATGAGCTTATACTGCATTGTCTTGGTATTCTTGTCAGCCCAGTATACCCTGTAGAGCTTCGCCCCTGTGACCTCACTCCACGCTATATCGGCACCGTTGTCATCTATCCCTGTCAAACTAAGTGTAAATCCCATATTCATCTCCATTCCGCAGACGCTCACCGCGCCGGCACAAATTCCATTATTAAAAAATAAGGGGACTGCCAAAACGACAGCCCCCCGCCTCCACCTGCCGCACCCTGCGGCAGAAGGTATAATATTGTCAGTGATTACTTAACGTACTGAGCGTTTACCTCTGCGATAACGTCATTACCGCCCTGAGTATACCAGGAAGCAATCTGCTCATTTAACTGATCCTTTGTGATCTCACCACAGATGTACTGTGTTCTTGCAACCTTGATGATATCATCAAGTGTTGAACCCATGAGTGAGTATGTTGAAGAGTTGTTTAAGTATCCAAGTGCAGGATTTACTACTGCATAAGGAATGTTTGCAGCGTATACTTCATTCTGCTTGATTACTCTCTCAGACTGCTCAACCGTTGGTGATGTAGCTGTTAAGTTAGGAATGTAAGCTACTGTCTGGTTAAGTGCTGCGTAAGCCTTAGAAGCTACTGCATCGTCCTTATCATCATCGATTAAGTAGCCATTCTCATCTAAGTGCCAATGAATACCCTCAAGACCATAGCTTGAAAGTGTAATCATCTCATCATCACACATCTTATCAAGGAAGTGGAGACAAGCCTCAATCTTCTCCTCTGTATCACATGTTGAAGCAGAGAGAACAAATAAACCGTTGTAACCTGATGTAGCAAGTGTGTGGTCGTTGATTGTACCAACAAGTGTCATGCCGGCCGGCTCGTCAGGATTTACAACTGACTTAACATCGTTGTTTACAAAGTAATCCCAGATTCTTCTTGAACCATCAAGAACGTCACAGAAAGCACCTGCAACACCGTTCTTAACATCCTGGTTCCATGTATCTGTACCACGAACTGCCCAGTCGTTAGCGATGAGACCATCATCGTATAACTTCTTGAACCAGTCAAGAGCCTCGAAGTACTCAGGCTGCTCAAATACAGGTCTTAACTCGCCCTGTGCGTTCTCATACCAGCCGTTGCCTACGCCGAACCATGTCTGCATTACATCAAAAGGTCCTGTGTATGAGCAAAGCTCAAGTGCGTATGTATCATCCTTGCCGTTTCCGTCCGGATCACCGTATGTGAACTTATAGAACATATCATATACGTCCTCAACTGTCTTAGGCTCCTCTGTGATGCCTACAGCCTCAGCCCAGTCTGTTCTGTATCCAAGTCCGTTACGTCCGAGTGTTCTTGCACGGTATACACCGATTAACTGTCCGTTTACGGTACATGTGTCGTTTACAGCCTTGATTGACTGTGAAAGGTTAGGATACTTCTCCGAGTCGTAGATGTACTTGCTTAAATCTACGAATGCGCCCTGCTCTGCTGCCGATACGATAGCGCCGTCGATGCTTCCGATAGCCATGATCATAGGCATTGTTGAAGGATTTGCAAGAGCAAGTGATACCTTCTCTGAAAGAACGTCATTTGCAACCCATGTGAACTCTACATGTGTGTTTGTATAATCCTCCATCTTTGCAACAACCTCATCAGCGTGGTCGCCTGAAAGCGGGCTGCCCTCGAAATCGATTGTCTGGAATGTGATTGTAGGTCTTCCGTTTTCGTCTGTCTTTGCGCTATTCTGCTTGCTGCATCCAACGCTGCCAAGTACCATGGCAGATGAGAGAACTAAAGCAGTAGCCTTCATTGCTTTACGATTCATAGTTTTTGTTCCTCCTCTTTTTTCTAAAAAGATAAATGATAAATGATTTATAGTATCAAGATCAGCCTTTTACCGCGCCGACCATAACACCCTTTGCAAAATACTTCTGTACAAAAGGATATACAACAAGAATTGGGATAGTCGCGAACATTGTCGCTGCCATCTTAACCGCCTTGTCAGGAGGTGTGCCCTGTGCCTCATAGTCAAACTGTGAGGTATCGATACCACCTGCGAGAAGTACGATTCTTCTGAGTACGATCTGAACAACCTCTTTTGAGGAGTCCTTTAAGTAAATCATTGCACTGAAGTAATCATTCCAATGTCCTACAGCATAGAACAGTGAGATTGAAGCTATAACTGGCTTGGAGAGCGGAAGCACAATCTGTCCGAATATTCTAAGATCGCTGCAGCCGTCAACTCTGGCTGCCTCCTCAAGCTCTGCCGGTAAATCCTGGAAGAAGTTCTTTACAATAATCATGTTGAACGGATTGATCGCGCCCATGAGTATAAGTACCCAGAAGGTATTGTAAAGATGAAGTGTCTGCATCCAGATGAAGGTCGGTATCATTCCGCCGCCGAAAAGCATTGTCACGATGACCATGTTGAGAAGTCCGTTACGACCTCTCAAATAGCTCTTAGAGAGCGGATATGCAAATGTCGTTGTGAATAACATATTTACAAATGTACCGACTATTGTGACAAAGAGAGAGTTTTTAAGACCTCTGAAAACCTCACCCGTCTTAGCTATGTAGTAGTACGCATTGAATGAAATCTCATGCGGGATAATGAAGAAGGCACGCTCGGTAAGCTCCTTCTCTGTCGCAAATGAACCTGCTATTACATACAAGAATGGAAGCAGTGTTGAAATTCCGATTAAGCCCACAATGACGTATATGAGTACATCAACAATTCTGTCTCCGACGCTCTTTTTTATCTTGTTCTGTCTGGCTGTATGATATACAACCTTATCTTCTTTCGCCTTAGCCATATCGAAGCTGCTCCTTTCTAATATATTCCTCGCTCACCGAACTTCTTTGCAAGCCAGTTAGCAGATAATACAAGTATCATACTTACAACCGATTTGAAGAGACCTGCCGCTGTCGACAGTGAATACTGGGCTCCTCTGATACCCTTCATATATACATATGTATCAAAAACCTCGGCTGCCTTTACGTTTAAATCGTTTCTCATAAGGAATATCTGCTCATATCCTGTGTTGAGAAGTCCGCCGACTCTCAGGATAAGCATCATTATTACTGTTCCCTTTATAGATGGAAGTGTTATGTGCCACATAAGTCTCCAACGACCTGCTCCGTCAATTCTAGCTGCCTCGTAGAGCTGCATGTCAACGCCTGCGAGAGCTGCAAGGAAGATAATCGTGCCGTAACCTGTCTCCTTCCATATTGACTGTCCTACGATAAGACCCTTGAAGTACTTCGCCTTACCAAGGAAGTTAATCGGGCTTCCCGTAAGCTTGGTGATAAGCACATTCACAATACCGTCATTTACATTTAAAAGCTGGTATGTGATACTTGCCACGATAACCCATGAAATAAAGTGCGGTACATATATGAAGGTCTGTACCACTCTTTTGTAGCCTGAATGTCTTATCTCATTTAAGAAAAGTGATAAGATAATCGGTGCCGGGAAGTAAAGTACAAGGCTTAAAAGTGAAATTCCAAGTGTATTCTTCAGAAGCATCATGAAATCTGCTCCCCTGAAGAAATTCCTGAAATTCTGTAAGCCTACGAACTGGCTTCCGAAAATGCCTTTAAAAGGACTGTAGTTCTGGAAGGCAATTATTATGCCCGCCATAGGTATGTAGCGGAAAATAATGAAATATAAAAGTCCCGGTAAAAGCATCAGGTATAATCCCTTGTGATGTAACACGAACTTCCAAAATGGAAGCTTCTTATCCATCACTACTGCACTTCCGGAGGACTTTCTTTTAGCTGTCTTTGCCATTTTTCCTCCTTCTTTCTCATAATGAAATTTTGTTTTTACTGCGGTTACGTCAAGCACCGCGTCTAGGTAGATATTACCCCTGTTTGTGAGTTACAGCAATAATCATAATCTCACTTTTTATGCAACACTGCCAATTATTACATTGTAAATACTTACATTTTGTGCATATTGTATATGTAAAATAAAAAAATAATCATTCTATAAGCTTAACTTTTATCAAGTTTTAAAGAATGATTATTTTTTTCTTACAAAAATTTTATATTTGTTTTCGTTGATTTTATTTGTTTTTTATTTTCTTCTGAATTCCTGTCTGTATTTGCCCGGTGTCAGTCCCGTTATCTTGCTGAAAAATCTAATAAAGTTCTGAGCGTTAGTGTATTTGAGCTGTTCGGCAATTGCCGCCACACTCATATCGGTCTGCGTCAAAAGCTCTTTTGCGCGTTCGATCTTGTACTGCGCTATGTACTCAGTGAAGGTCAGTCCCTGCTCCATCTTTATAATCTTCCACAGATAATTCGGATGGTATTTAAGAAGTTCTGCACACTCCGCCAGTGTCACATCTCCGTCCCTGTCCCTCACCACCTGCTTAATCTTCTCCATTATCTCCGTCGAGCGTTTCCCCTGTGCCTCGTCAATCATCAGTATAACAGGCTCTAACACATCATCCCTGAGGTACTTTTTAAGTCTTGCCGCATCGAATATACGACTCGCTCTTGAAAAGATGTCAGAGTCCTTGATATTCTGCCCTGCCTCGACCCCTAGCTCCGACGGCACCATGATTATCGTCATAATCATTCTGTAAACATATACATAATTGTCATTTCCCACCCCTTTTGAGAACATGTCATCGACAAACTCATCTGTAAGAGCCGCTGCCGTCTCCATATCGCATTTCTCGACAGCTTCCTTTATCCTCTTCTCAAGCACCGTGTCGTAGTTGTAGGCAGCATGCTCCTTCTTCTCCTCGGCAGTGTAAAACACCAGTCCGTCGCCATTTTCAAGCTTTGATGCTATCGCTTTTCTGGCTTCCTTGTACGCCGCCCTAAGGTCGATTAGCTGCTCCCTCACGGCACTTACACCCATAACGAGCTCGAGCCTGAGCCCCTCGTCCACAAGCTTGGCATTGATAAGGTTATAAAGTCTCTCCATCTTCATGCCGAGCATCACCTCACCGTCCGCGGCGGCTGTTAATACGAGCACGTCCGAATGTATGACCGGCGGAAGGTAAAAGAGTGAAACTATCTCCTCCGGAAGTCTGTCAACAATCCCCTTCATGGCAGCATTGTCAACAGTCTCGTGCGTATCAGTGTTTCTGATAATTCCTACACCTGCCATGTAATAGTTCTTTGGTGTAAAGCCCAACTGACCGAGGTTTCTGTTAAGTTCCTCGATTGACAACTCTCCCTTTACAAGTGCCGAGGTCGTCATCGAGAACAGCTTCCCCCTGTGTGCCATCGAGGTCTCCTCAGCCTGCTCCTTGTTGTTCACAAGAATGTTCACCTGTCTGGCAATACTCTCAAGCTCATTTCTTCTGTGAACCGCCGAATTTTTATCGTTTTTTCCAGCACCGTCCGCTCCCTCTGTCTGCAAGGCTTCCTTATTTTCCCTGTCATCGACCGTCCCGGCAAGGCTTCCCACCTGCCTGCTGAGCGCTGCGATAGGCTGGTACAGTTTTCTCGACGCCCACAGCACAGCCACGAATGTCACCGCGGCAAGAAGCAGAATAACCAATGTTCCGCCCCACATGCTGGCAACATCCC
>CAMEEX010000056.1 GCA_945915235.1 uncultured Clostridia bacterium
CAGATTTAATGGAAGCTGTAAACAGCGATGTTGAACCGGGCGAGCAGCCGATCGTACAGAGCCGTTATTCCATAGTACTTGCAACTGCCAAGAGAGCAAGACAGCTCATCGCAGGTGATGAACCGCTTGTGAAGGTTAAGTCAGTTGATAAGCCTTTGTCTATCGCTATTGAAGAGCTCTACGAGTCGAAGATCAAGTTTATCAGCGATGACAATAACGAGGAAGAATAGAAATAGAGCAGAGAAGGACTGTTATACTTAATGTTTCGCTTTTAGTGTGACAGTCCTTTATTTTTGGGTAAAAGGGAGTAATACATAATGGAATGGATTGAATATTTAAAAGTAATAATTCTTGGTATCGTGGAAGGAATAACCGAGTGGCTTCCTATAAGCAGCACCGGGCATCTCATTTTAGTTGACGAATTTATGAAGCTGAACATGAGTGACGAATTCAAGGAAATGTTCGACGTACTTGTACAGCTCGGCGCAATTATGGCGGTTGTTGTAATATATTTTAAAAAACTTCTGCCGATTGACCGTGTGAAGAAAGCAGATAATTCACATAAGCTTGCATGGAACAAGGATAAACTCATTCTCTGGTGCAAGATACTGGTTGCGAGCCTTCCGGCCGCTATTATAGGCCTGCCCCTCAATGACAAACTCGATGAACTTTTCTATAATGCTCCTACCGTAGCCGTGATGCTTATTGTATATGGTATCGCATTTATTATTGTTGAGAAGCTCCACAAGGGCAAAAAGTTTAAGATAAACGATATCTGCGAGATAACATTTAAGACCGCTGCACTCATCGGAATATTTCAGGTGCTCGCACTTATCCCGGGAACCTCACGTTCCGGAGCAACTATTGTCGGAGCAATGATTATCGGTGTCGGAAGAACTGCGGCAGCCGAATTTACATTTTACCTTGCAATACCGGTAATGTTCGGGGCCAGTCTTTTAAAGCTTGTAAAGTTCGGCTTTGCATTTACGGCTGCGGAAGCAACGGCACTTGTACTCGGAATGGTTGTCGCTTTTGTTGTGTCAATCATAGCCATCAAGTTCCTCATGGGATATATAAAGAAGCATGATTTCACCGTGTTCGGCTGGTATAGGATTGTTCTCGGTATCCTTGTACTTGTGATGATGTTTGCAAGGTAAAACGCACTCAGTTAAAGTTAGTAAATCTTTTCAGATATATTGACAAAAAGGAAAATAAAGTATATTCTTAGTTTAAGAATAGGACATCTATAATGTTTTATTAAATATTAATTTTATGGAAGGGGTGCATATTATGTCGTTATCGATTAATACTCTGTTTAGCAGTTTTGGTAACAGTTCAACCAATAATTCGTTTACGAGTGGTCTGTATTCCTCATTATCGGAATATTCCTCGATTAAGAGCGGAACATACAAGAAGCTTGTAAGCTCATACTATAACAAGACTAACTCGACAGACAAGACAGATTCCACTACCTCAGCTTCAAAGAACAAGCTGAATAAGAGCGCGATAGTCCAGAAGCAGGAGTTAAGTGAGGTTAAGGACGCTGCGGACGATCTCTACAGCTCAGCCTCCAAGCTTACGGACACCAGCTCGAAGGGACTTTTCAAGAAGGCAGATAAGGTTACATCTGATATAACCTCCGCCGTGAAGAGCTTTGTGAAGGATTACAACTCACTCGTCAAGGAAGCAGGTGACACTACTAATTCGAAGGTTACAGGCAAGGTTTCATACATGACCAGCCAGACCAACGCTTACAGGAGCACACTTGATAAGATTGGTATTACAGTGAATGATGACAAGACTCTGAGTATCGACGAAGATGTATTCGGCAAGTCGGATATCTCCGATGTCAAGAAGGTGTTCAATGGTTCATCGTCCATGGCATATCAGACATTTGTCAGAGCATCTGATATCAGCAGTACTGCTGAGAGTGCAGGTAATTCCGTGACATCCTACGGTGCTGATGGAATGTACAACAATTATTATAACAGTGCATATAATTGGTATCTGTAATAGTATATTAATCAATAAGGGCACCAGAATGGCTTCATTTTGGTGTTCTTTTTTGCTGAAAAATAACATTTAGAGGTTTTTATGAAAATACGAGTACCTGAATATTACAAGGATTTTGCATGCATAGGAGGCAGTTGCATTGATACCTGCTGTGCCGGCTGGGAGGTCGATGTAGACAAGAAATCAAGTGCATACTACAAGAGCGTTGAAGGCAGCTTCGGTGACAGACTCAGAAGCATGCTTGTCGACTATCCGGTTGAGGACAGATTTATCCTTCAGGAGCACGGAAGATGCCCTTTTTTGAACGAGCGAAATCTGTGCGATATCTACACGCAGCTCGGGGAAGGTAAGCTGTGCGAGACCTGCGCCAACTTTCCGAGACACATCACCGAGTTCGGAAGCACAAGGGAGATAGGAATCTCGCTCTCATGCCCGGTGGCTGTGGAGCTCATAATGAAGCGCACGGAGCCGATACATTTTACCGTGTCGGAGAATGATGAACCCATATCGGGCTACAACGATATTGATGCAAGACTGTATTACAGCCTGTGTCAGGCAAGGGAGCTCGCCTACACGATATGTCAGGACAGAACTCTTGAAATCAGACGTAGGGCAGTACTGCTCCTTGATTTTACCGATGCCCTGCAGGGAAAGCTTAAAAACCGCAAAACAGATAAGATCATAGAAAGCTATAAAGATGAAGCATACCGCCGAAACAGGATAGAAAAGCTTGAAAATAAATATTCAGGCAGCAAAAAGACTCAGGATACACTCCTTAAATGGCTCGAACTCTATGACAGCTTAGAGCACATCAAACCGGAATGGCAGGGTATTCTCGATATCCTCACTTCATATGTTAAAAAAGGCATGCCGGGGGTAAGTGGCAATGCGGCCATAGTCAACGAGCGCGACTACGAGTACGAACACCTGCTTGTGTACTATGTTTATAGATATTTTCTGAGGGCAGTGCTTGACGGTGAACTGACAGAAAAGGTCAAGCTTGCGAGCACCGCGCTCATAATGCAGGAGCTTTTGGGCTCCGCCTACTGCGACAAGGATGGAGATTTCAACTTCAACACACAGATAACCCTTATGCGTATCTATTCTAAGGAGACGGAACATTCCGAGGAAAACCTCGAAGTTCTGTACAAAAATTTCAAGAAGAATAAGGCATTTTCAATAAAAAACTACATGGGTATTATTCTGGGAAGCGGCTTGTTTGTATAGCTGTTCCTGTGTACCTTTATGATATATGGCTGAAATTCAACAGAGGTATATTCAATGAAAAAGTTTTTAAACATTATTTTTGGCAGAGCCATCGTGGTGGCAATCAGTATTATTTTTCAGTTTTTATGGCTTTTTTCAATCCTGCACAGACTCAGCAACTACTATGTGCAGCTCTCCATCATTGCAAAGATTATCGGTGTGCTTATGGTATTGGGCATTGTGGTCAACCGGGACAATCCTGCATATAAGCTGGTATGGGCTGTCGTGATACTCGTACTTCCGATATTCGGCGTAGTTTTATATGCATTTGTCGGACAGTCGAAGGTTCCAAAGAAGATGAACAAAAAATTCTCGGAGATTAACGCGCGCTTTGATATCTACAAAGCCGATGATGAGCATATTTTGTCAGAGCTCGGTCAGGACAACGACGATATAAAATCGCAGTGCTATTATCTGTCAAAAAACAGCGGCTACGGTGCATACAAGAATACCGATGTGAAATACTTTTCCCAGACCGATGCAGCATACGACGCGATGCTTGATGCACTGTCCAAGGCGGAAAAGTACATATTCATGGAGTATTTTGCTATGGAGGATGCTGTAGCTTTCAAAAAGATAGAGGATATTCTCGCTAAAAAGGTTGAGGAGGGTGTCGAAGTCAGGATAATATATGACGATTTCGGAAGTCTTGCATATGTGAGAAACAGGTTCATAAAAAGACTTCTCTCGAAGGGAATTAAAGTGAGGGCATTCAATCCACTTGTGCCTGTATTTTATATTTTTATGAACAACCGCGACCATCGAAAAATCATGGTCATCGACGGCAAGGTAAGCTTTAACGGCGGCTTTAACATGTGCGATGAATATTTTAATATTGATTGTCCATATGGTCACTGGAAAGATACCGCTGTCCGCTTAGAGGGCGAGGCGGTTAAAAACCATGTTATCATGTTCCTCCAGATGTGGAATTCAATAGAGGACACAGATAAGGACTACACGCCATACTTTGAGATACCAGAATACCGTGCAAAGGACGGCAATGCCGTGATAATACCATTTTCCGATTCGCCGCTCGACCATGAATGTGTAGGCGAGAATGTATACCTGAACATCATAAGGCATGCAAGCCGCTACGTCTATATATCTACACCGTATCTGATAATAGACAACGAGATGATGGAGGCACTGTGCCTTGCATCGAAATCAGGCGTCGACGTGCGAATTATCACACCGGGAATACCGGACAAGAAAATTGTATACATGCTCACGAAGTCTTACTATCCGCAGCTTTTGGACGCGGGAGTCAGAATATACCACTACACCCCCGGCTTTATACATGCCAAGGGCTATGTGTGCGATGACGAGGTTGGCGTTGTAGGAACCATCAACATGGACTACAGAAGTCTGTACTTACATTTTGAATGTGGAACCTATATATATAATTCATCGGCGATTTCAGACCTCAAAAATGATTTTCTTGAGACTTTTGAACTGTGCGAGGAAGTTCATAAGAAGGACAGACCGAAGAGGGTATCACTTATCACCATGACTTTTAAGGCTATACTCAGACTGTTTGCTCCGCTTATGTGATGAATTTATGTAATAAACTAATCTTTATCAGAATTTATACAAAATAAAAAAAGAAACGAGGAAAAACGTGAAAGTATTTTATGTATCATTAGGCTGCGACAAAAATCTTGTCGACTCAGAAAAAATGCTCGGCATGCTTCATGAGGCTCACTATGAGCTCACTGACGATGAATACGATGCAGATGTCATCATCGTAAACACCTGTGCCTTCATAGGCGATGCCAAGGAGGAGAGCATCAACAACATAATTGAGATGGGAAAGCTCAAGGAGACCGGAAAGTGCAAAAAACTTATAGTCACAGGCTGTCTTGCACAGCGCTACAAGGAAGAAATTAAAAAGGAACTTCCTGAGGTGGACATGGTATTCGGAATGTCCGACTACAAACCGGATATGCTCAAGGCAAAGCGCATCGTGACAACAGGAGGTCATTATGCCCACCTTAAAATCGCCGAGGGCTGTGATAAGTACTGCACCTATTGCATCATACCTATGCTCAGGGGGCATTACAGAAGTTATCCGATGGAGGATTTGGTTAAGGAAGCAGAGTCGCTTGTCGAGGGCGGTGTGAAGGAGCTTGTGCTCGTTGCACAGGAGACGACCCTCTACGGCGTTGATCTGTACGGAAAGAAAATGCTCCACGAGCTTCTAAGAAGGCTGTGCCGTATTAATGGACTCCGCTGGATAAGAATAATGTACTGTTATCCTGAGGAGATATACGATGAGCTTATCCAGGTTATGAAGGAGGAGCCTAAGATATGCCACTACCTTGACATACCTATCCAGCACGCCTCCGACAATATCCTGAGGAGAATGAACCGCAAGACCAACAGGGCAGAGCTCACGGAGCGCATTGCAAAGCTCCGCGAGGAGATACCTGACATTGCACTCAGAACCTCTCTTATAGCCGGATTTCCCGGGGAAACCGAGGAGGATCACGAGGAACTCATGGATTTTATCGACGAGATAGAGTTCACAAGGCTCGGCGTGTTCACCTACTCAGCCGAGGAGGGAACCAAGGCTGCCGAGATGGAGGATCAGGTTCCTGACGAGGTGAAGGAGGAGAGACGTGACCACCTCATGGAGCTTCAGCAGGAGATATCCTCAGACCTTTCACAGCAGCAGATTGGCAAAATAATGACCGTAATGATAGAGGGAAAGGTTGCCGATGAGAACGCATATGTCGGAAGAACCTACATGGACGCTCCTAATGTTGATGGATATATATTTGTCAACACGGACGAGGAACTGATGTCCGGCGATTTCTGCAAGGTTAAGGTTACAGGCGCATTAGAATATGACTTGATTGGAGAATTAGTACAATGAATTTACCAAATAAACTTACAATAGCAAGAGTTATCATGATACCTTTTTTTCTGGTATTTCTTATGACGGATTTCTTTGCCGGAAGCCGTTATGTGGCACTGGCAATATTTATAATTGCAAGTCTCACGGATATGCTTGACGGAAAAATAGCAAGAAAATATAATCTTGTGACCAACTTCGGCAAATTCATGGACCCGCTGGCGGATAAGCTTCTGGTGTGCTCGGCCATGATAGCGTTTATTGAGCTTGGACTTATCCCGGCATGGGTTGTCATAATCATCATAGCAAGAGAGTTTATCATAAGCGGTTTCAGACTTATCGCTGCCGAGAAGAATGTCGTCATAGCGGCAGGCATGTCGGGAAAGATTAAGACAACAGTGCAGATGATTATGTGCTGTCTCCTCATAGCGAGACTTCCGTTCGGATTTATGAGATATGTCGAGCAGGTGTTTATCTATGCGGCTCTTGTGCTTACCGTGTATTCACTGATTGTTTATCTTGTACAGAATAAGGATATATTGAAGGATAACTAACTATGATTGAAGAAAATTTGGTGAGAATATTGTTTGAAAGGGCACTGAAAATCACCACCGCCGAGTCCTGCACGGGCGGGATGATTGCCTCCACGCTGGTGAATGTTGCGGGGGTATCGGACGTGTTCGAGTCGGGCTATATAACCTACTCGGAGGAGGCTAAGATGCATGTTCTCGGCGTAAAACAGGAGACGCTCGATAAATATACAGTCTACAGTGAGGAGGTTGCCCGCGAGATGGCCGAGGGGGCTGCCCGTGCTGCAGGGGCAGATGCAGCTCTGTCCGTAACCGGGATAGCCGGTCCTGACGGTGGAACACCTGATTTTCCCGTGGGTTTGTGCTATATAGGATGCTATTATGATGGCGAGACGGTTGTTGAACGTCATGTTTTTGAGGGCGACAGACAGCAGATAAGAACTGCCATAACGGAGGCAGCGATTCGATTGGCGATAAAAGTCATGGAATAGGATGCCTTTAAGGAGGAACTCATGTTATCTATAAAAAAATTCATAGAAGGACATAAAGCATATACATTTTTTTCAGCATTTGAATTGATTTTATTTTGTATTGTATTAATTTTATCAGTACACCCGGCAGTGAATACCGTGCTTGAAGAAGGTAACGTTGTTAATGGCAATGCAGGTATTGTCAGTCTGCCGTTTGGAGGAGACAGTCATTAAAGCGGATGACTGCTCGGTGACGACACTTATATGGAATAATAACTTCCTTGATACGGAAAAGAACTATGAGGGTACGGTATGTATAAGATATCAACCTAAAAAAATATGGGTAGCTGCAGAAGCTGTCTCGACAGTCAGCTTAATAGCCATAGGATGTGCAGGCATTGCGTTAAAAAGGAAAAAGACTTTTAGAGGAGAAAAGGGATGAAGTATATAAATTTTATGAAGGGACATAAAAAATTTCTTGCTTTTACGGTACTGGAGATATTATTTTTTGCTTTTCTTTTGGTCAAATCCATCCATCCTGCATGCAGCACGACCGTAGTGCTTGACAATATTACAGGTGCGGACGGCAAGGGATATGCCGAGCTTCCTTATGGTGCGTATGAGGTACAGGTAAATTATGAATTTTTGAAGGATATTGAGTTTGTAGGAATGGATTTTTACATGAATCCGCAGTTTGCTCCTTATATGTTTCAATATTCCGACCTTCAGATTGAACTTGGTGAATCCTCGTTGACAACATTGTGCTGGAGTAAGGCATTCTGGGATACGGAGACAGTTGAATTCGGCATCAGAGGTTACACGGATGCTGATGCGGTCAGACTTTCAAGCGTGACATTCAATGAAAAAATATCATATCGTATAGTCTATGTGCTTACCGCCTTGGCACTGCTTGTGCTGTTTAACTTTGCCGTATATTATTTCTTCATGAAAGAGAATGCAAAAAATAAAAACACGGTGCTGGGAATAGCGGCGATAACGATTCTTTCAAGCCTTCCTTTTATTTCAGACTACATGTACGACGGCCACGATTTGATGTTTCATATGAATAGAATTGTCTCTATGGCTCTTGGAATCAGGGAAGGAAACTGGAGGATATACATACAGTCCCACATGCTCAACGGATACGGCTATGCGACACCGATTTTTTATCCGCAGTTATTCCTGTATATTCCTGCCTTGCTGTACAGTATGTATGTGCCGTTGTACAAATGCTATTATATATATGTCATATCGGTCAATGCGGCAACATGTATCATAGCATGGTATTCATTCGGAAAGGTGGCAAAAAACAGAAAGACAGCTTTTGCGGCATGTGCCATGTACTGTCTTTCAATCTACAGGCTTATGAATGTGTATGCGAGAGCAGCCGTTGGTGAATATACGGCAATGGCATTTTTTCCTCTCGTTTTGTACGGCTTTTATAACTTATATACCAAAGCTGAAGATGAAATTAATTATAAGGATACGCTGCCGATAATTTTCGGCCTTTCGGGAATTATTCAGTGCCATATTTTGTCAGTCGAAATTATTGCTCAGTATATAGTGCTGTTTGTTCTGGTGTTTGCACTCAAGACATTCCGTAAAAAAAGATTCATGGCACTGGCCGTGGCGGCCATCGTGACATTTTTATTGAACATAGGTGTGATTTATATACTTTTTGCCGGAATGAAAATGAACATACTTCTTCATCATATAAGTGCTTCAAATATTCAGGCTGATGCACTTACACCTGCTCAGATATTCGGATTGTTCGGACATACAATCGGAACAAGCAATGATTCGGGAACGGCGTATGATATGCCGTTTACGCCGGGAATTGCCATTCTTACCGTGTGTGTAATTATGCTATGGTTTGTGATAAACAGTAAAAGATATTCAAAAAAAGCTACGGATAAGGATGTTAGGAACGGAAAAATTGTATTGGCTTTTTTTGCTTTTTCCATACTGCTTGCATCGCAGCTTTTTCCTTGGGACGGAATAGGAATGAAGCACTTTGGGGCAAAGCTTGAGAACATACTGTCCGTAATTCAGTTTCCGTGGAGGTATATGAGCATGGCGGCTGCAATAGGAAGCTTTGCCAGCGTTATTCTTCTCAATTTGATTACGGAAATCAAGTCGGAGAAGACCGGTAGTGTGATGTGTGCGTTTTTTGCTGTTCTGATATTGGTTCCGGCACTGCATTTTTATACTGATTATGTGTACTCATCTGAGACAATCAGCATGTATTCCGAACAAGACTGTGACAGTATGGCTATAGGTATGTATGAATATTTTCCGGAAGGAGCGTCAATTGACAGAATAGAGGACGGCTCTGACTATATGCCTGAGTATGACTCGGAGAAGATATCTGTTGAAAACTATAATTATTCTGCCGGAATCACAAGTATGGACGTGGTAAACGACGGGGATGAGAATACGATAATTGTTCCCATACTCAATTATTCGGGATACAGAGCTTATGATGAGATGACGATGCAGGAGCTTCCGATTGTAAACGGACTGTTTGACAGGGTAGCTGTGATTATTCCTAAGGAGTATACGGGAACGGTATGTATATGCTATGAGGCTCCGGCAGGCTGGAAAATTGCCGAAGCAGGCTCAATTATTATCCTGCTTGGTCTTGTAGGGACATGCATTTATCAAAAAAGAAAAAATATAAAAAATAATAGTTAAAACGAAAAAAGTGATGCCTATTGAGGCGTCACTTTTTTAATTTGGTTGACCAAGGTGTTATAGGCGAGAGTGTTGTTGCCTGCTTTGATTTCATACATACTGTGGTTCGGAGCTTCGATGAACAGTACAAAGTGAAGCTTATGGCTTACAATCTCCTCATATTTAATCTGAATGGTGAGCTTGATTGTTCCGTCTTTTTTGCTCTCAATAAAATAGAGATATCTCTCGGTGAGTGCAAAATAGCCTCTCACGAAGCCTGTACCGACAGTCAGATTGGCCATGCTTGCGTATAATACTTTCTGGTTTCCGATGATAGTGTGGAGCTGTTCGTCCATCTTCTTTTTTTGAAGATTCTCTGAGAAGAATATCAGGAATACTACAACTATCACAAGCAGTAATGCTAGAATACCCGGCATAGTGTTTCTCCTTTTCCTTTAAAAGATATAATAAGCAAAAGAAATTGTATCACAATAATAATTTGCTTGCAAGCAGTTCAAAGAATGATTATAATATCTATTAAGTATTGTTTTGGAGTAATGGATATGGAAAGTAATGAAAAAGGTGCATACCGCACAAAGCAACGGGAAATCATATTGGACTACCTTAAAAAGTGTCAGGACGGTCATGTGACCATAGATGAGGTGACTGACCATCTCAAGAACGAGGGCAACAAGGTAGGACGCACGACCATATACAGGTATATGGAGAAGCTTGCGGACGAGGGCTTCCTAAGAAAGTATTACATAGAGGAGGGTGTCGGAGCCTGCTACCAGTACCAGGGCGAGGATGCCTCCTGCCACAATCATTTTCATCTCAAATGTGTCAAGTGCGGTAAGCTGTTCCATGTAAGCTGTGATTTTCTGCAGCAGATAGAGGAGCATGTATACGAACACCACCATTTCTTAGTTGACAATTCCAAGACCGTACTGTACGGAATCTGTGAGGACTGTCAGGCAGGCATGGGAGACGAGCTCAACACACATCACGGGGAATGTGGCTGCGGACATGAACACGATGACGATAATAAGACAGGAAGAGGAGAATAGCCATGGAAAAGAAACCATTTGTCACACTTGAACAGTTGAAGGAAATCGATAAGACCTATCCTACACCTTATCACATCTACGATGAGAAGGGCATCAGAGAGAATGTAAAAAGACTTAAAGAGGCATTTTCATGGAACAAGGGCTTCAGGGAATATTTTGCGGTAAAAGCCACTCCTAATCCATTTTTGGTGAATATACTCAAGGAGTATGACTGCGGCGTTGACTGTTCATCGCTGACGGAGCTTATGTTTGCAAAGGCGCTCGATTTCGACTGACAGCACATTATGTTCTCATCGAATGCAACACCGGCTGAAGAGTTCGCGTATGCACACAAGATTAACGCCACAATCAATCTCGATGATTTTACACATATACAGTTTTTAGATGACATCTGCGGCATACCTGAGACCATATCCTGCCGTTTCAACCCGGGCGGATATTTCCAGATTGCCAATTCGATAATGGACAATCCGGGCGATGCCAAGTACGGCTTTACCAGGGAGCAGCTCATCGAGGGCTTCAAGCTGTTAAAGCAGAAGGGAGCAAAGCATTTCGGTATTCATGCATTTCTTGCAAGCAATACAGTGACCAACGAATATTATCCTACACTTGCCAAGATTTTGTTTGAGCTTGCTGCCGAGGTTTCCGAAAAGACGGGCTGTGATATCAAGTTTATCAACCTCTCGGGCGGAATAGGAGTTCCTTACAGACCTGACCAGGAGCCTAACGATATCTATGCCATCGGTGAGGGTGTCAGAAAAGTATACGAAGAAGTGTTAGTCCCTGCCGGAATGGGCGATGTGGCTATCTACACCGAGCTTGGACGCTTTATGATGGCTCCTTACGGACATCTTGTTACCAAAGCAATCCACGAGAAGCACACCTACAAGGAGTATATAGGCTGTGATGCCTGTGCTGCCAACCTTATGCGCCCGGCTATGTATGGTGCATACCATCATATAACCGTCATGGGTAAGGAAAATGAGCCATGCGACCACAAGTATGACGTGACCGGTTCACTCTGCGAGAACAATGACAAGTTCGCTATCGACCGCATGCTGCCTAAGATTGACATGGGAGATTTCCTTGTAATCCATGACACCGGAGCACACGGATTCTCGATGGGATATAATTATAATGGAAAGCTGCGTTCGGCAGAGCTCCTGCTGTGCGAGGACGGCTCGGTGAAGCTTATAAGACGCGCCGAGACGCCGAAGGACTATTTCGCAACCTTCGACTGCTTCCACATTTTTGACAAAGTATTAGAAGAAAAATAATCAGAAGAGGATTTATTTATGGCTGAATTAAGTAACGTAGCGGCTGAGCTTTCCAAGGGAAAGAATGTCGACATTAATTTACCGAAATACGCTGACGGTATGAACTCACTTTATGGCAGGATGGGCTATGTGAAGCTTGCCCTCAATCTCTATTCTTTTGCGGAGGTGTACGGTGAGGACACGCAGTACACACAGCTTGTTTCCGATTATGCTCTCAGACTTGCTGATGCCGTGAGGGCTGGGATTTCAGGCGAGGATACGGACGGAACCGATACGGCTAAGGCTCTTGGCGATATCGACAGGCTCAGAAACGAGCTTATTGGGAGAATGGAGATACTCACAGCCTATACGGACAGATTTCAGGTTTTTGAGTATGTGTTAAACCGCATCGAGTACAATTTTAAGGAATGTGATATCAACTCAGATTACTACGATGATAAGTTTGAGAAGGACATTCTCAACTATATCGTATCCGACAAGGATAACTCCGTTGTCAATATGAAGATTGGACAAGTTGTGAGCCAGATACCTATGCGCCTTTCAAAGAATAAGTTCTTCGAGCTTCTTCACGACGCATTTACGCTGTACAAGGGATCGGATACCGCCGCGGTGGAGGACTTCATCTACATGCTTCGCTCAGTTTCCATGCTCCACACACCTGATGACTTCGACTCGGCGTTCGAGGTGTTGGCCGACAGCCTGAACAGGCTTGAGAGCTACTCCTATGTCAATATGTCCAAGGAGGACTATTTTGAGGCAGCCGGTGTTCTCGCCGATGCAACCGAATACGTTGTGAACGTCACCGACGTTTTCGTGCTTCTGATGGACGCAGTAAACGATGCGTACATGGTTCTCTTAACCGCTGACAAGGCTATCGTCGACGGAACCGCAAGACAGCACTGCCTCAAGATTATCGATATGGCGCTTGATGCGATATATGACCGCGTGCTCCCAACTGAGGACTCCTTTGACAGCTTTGTTGCAATCGAAGGTGTACAGGAGAAGCTCTCAACACAGCTCTCCTCCGACAGCTATGCACTTGACGATGTCCGCAGTTCCTACATGGACAGGGCAGGGCAGTTAGGGCTTACTGACACCTATGAGAAGCTCTTTAAGCTGGAAAGACTCAGCTCGGGAAGTAGCTTTATGAAGCTTGTTGAGGACGAGCTCTCGAATATTATCGCTGATGAAGCATATATTAACAGCAGATGCGACGAGCTCACCAACGAGCTCACAGATTTCTTCTCGGAGCATGAGAGACCTTTTAACAGGGCAGTAATGTCAGGAATACTCGGAAGCCTTCCGGTGTTCTTCAACAATATGGAGGAGATCAAAAAATATATACATGTTGCACTTGGACAGTGCAGCGATGAGGCTGAGCGCAAATCATGCATGAAGCTTATGCTTGATCTGATGAGTGAATAGTGTAAAAAATAAAACGCATATTTTCCATTAGTGCATTGGTGGTAGATAATGACAGGGGGGGTGAAGTGATGGCGGTGCACTATATCTGGTATGATAATCTGTATTTTCACGAGGATAATGCAAGAAAAAGGGCACGCCTGCTTCGCCGTCTTGAAAAAGGCACACCGGCGCCCGACATATATGTACTGGCGCTTCCTGAGTCGAAGGAGCGCAATATACTCGATATCTACAATTCGCTCGAGCTCATGCAGCCACACTATAAGGGCAGGGATAAATATGTTGTCGGCATAGCGCGCGGCAGGGAGGAAGCGATAGAGCTTGCTGCCTCCATCGTGGAGGAGATGTATGCCTCGGGGAAGGGCTTTGATATAAGAAGCTTTCTCAATTTCCGTGAGAAGGATTGAAAACGGCTCATCTTTTCCGGCAGGGAGGTATAATAATTGGTATTTCTAAATATTTTGTTATGTATTCTAAAGATTATAGGCATTGTCATACTCGCTGTTTTGGGCATTGTGCTTTTGCTGCTCTGCCTTCTTTTGTTTGTTCCTATCCGCTACACGGTCAATGCGTCGTACCACGGGAAACCACGCGTCGCGGCTCATGTGACATATCTTCTGAGGCTTCTGCATGTTCAATTTGACTTAGACGGCAGGGAGTCAGAGCTTAAAATAAAGATATTCGGGCATAATATCTCCGAGGCTGATGCACCCGCCGACGATAAGAAAGAGCCCAAAAGCGATAAATCAAAAAGCGATAAGCCGGAAGGCGGCAGAACGCAGAGTAGGAAAAAGGAAACCGCCAGCAGGACAGATGACAAGCAGGCGAAGGATAGCCGGCAGCTTGTTAAAACGACAGAAGCTAAAGCTGAGCATGACAGACCGCCGGTTGCCAAACCGACAGATAGCAAATCAGCAAATATTAATGTTACCACGAAAAGTGACTCTGACAGCATAACAGACAAGATAAAGGCTGTGACGGCACTGTTAAAAGCCAACAAACCTGTGCTGAATTTTCTTTTTAAGCAGGTAAAGCTGCTTTTTAAGCATATCTTACCCGGCAGCCATGTCATAAACATTCGGCTCGGTCTTGACGACCCGGCAATGCTCGGCGAGATAGTGGGAGCGGTGGCAGTTTTAAGAGCCATGACAGGTCTGGTGATAAATATTTCACCCGTCTGGGACGATAAAGTATTCGAGGCGGAAGCAGCACTCAAGGGCAGAATTGTACTCGGCAGGATTTTGTTTATAGCCGCCCGGGTATATTTCAATAAAGAGGTCAGAAAATTAATAAATACCGTAAAGAATTCACGGTAAACAGGAGGAATTGGATATGGCAGATAACAATAAGTTTAATTCAACGGTTGAGTCCCTTTTTTCGGGAATGGACAGCTTTGTGAGCGCTAAAACTGTCGTAGGCGATGCGGTCACGGTAAACGACACTATCATCGTACCTCTCGTCGATGTCGCATTCGGTGTCGGCGCCGGGGCCTTCTCAGGCGATACCAAGAACAATGCGGGCGGTGGTCTCGGTGCTAAGCTTTCACCAAGCGCTGTTCTTGTAATACAGAACGGACAGACCAAGCTTGTGAACGTAAAAAATCAGGACACCGTCACAAAAATTCTCGACATGGTTCCTGACCTTGTCGACAAGGTGACAGATATCGCAAGCGGAAAAAAGAATAAAAAGGATGAAGCCGTAGACGAAGCCATAAAGGATATGACGGAATAGATGCCTGAGGCTTAACACAGGATAGGGGTGGCATAATGGAGCTGGATAAAAGTGGTCTGAATGACAGAACCTTTGGGATATCCTCGATGACGAACCCAAGAACTTATTCATTTATATGTAATCTTAATACAGGTGTATCGCGCTGGTCCGAGAATGCTGTGGAGTATTTCGGGCTTGCAGGTGAATATACCGACAATGCGGCAGGGGAGTGGGAGTCCCATATTTTTCCTGATGATTTACCTGCTTACAGGGAGGCTTACAATCGTATCATCAGCAGGGAGGTCATGTCGCAGAGCTTCGAGTATCGTGTCAAAAACCAGCAGGGGAGTTATGTGCTCGTAACATGCCAGTCGATAATCTCTGAGGGAAAAGACGGCGAACCGGATCTGTTTGCGGGTACCATAATCAATCACGGAATAGAGGACGTTATTGATGCCACAACCGCCCTGCACGGTGACAGTACATTTCTAAGCTGTGTTCAAAATATCTTAAACCGGCATGAAAATGCAGCCATTCTCAAAATAGGTATTGAACAGTTCGCACACCTCAATATCCTGTACGGCTTTAAGATGGGAAATGCGGTTCTCAAAAAGTTTGCCGAGATATTATCCGGCGCGATAAAGGACAGAGGAATGGCGTTCCGTCTTTCGGGTTCTAAATTTGCAGTAATTCTCTATGGTGAATATGATATGGATACCATAAGAAACTGTTATGAACAATTTAGGGACAGACTCAGATACCATTTTTTCATAGATGACAAAAATATGCCTATATCTGTGTGCGGAGCAGCGTTTTTCATCACTCCGGACTATGCTGGATCCAGCATGGGAATAAGGAGCAGTCTTACCTATGCCATATCATTGTCAAAGGAAGAACGGCATGGTGATATTGTTTTCTTTGATGAGAGTGACAGTCTCTATGGAAAGCGGTTCAAGATGCTCTCCATCGTACACAAGGATATCATAGAAGGCTGCAAAGGCTTCTACATGGTATACCAGCCTTTAATAGATGTAAAGACAGGAAGGGTTGCCGGCGCGGAAGCACTTGTAAGATGGCAGAATGAGGAATACGGCAATGTTTCGCCGGGGCTTTTTATTCCATGGCTTGAGACGGACTCTGTGTTCTATGAGCTCGGCTTGTGGATACTAAAGACCTCTCTGAGTGAAATGGAGGTTCTCGCACACAAATACCCGGAACTTATTTTGAACATCAATATAACTGCATCCCAGCTTGAGAGAAATGAATTTAAGAAAGACGCCATGGATATCATATCGCAGAGCGGTTTTAGCAGAGATAAAATAATTCTTGAACTCACTGAAAGATGCAAGCAGCTCGACTACAATATACTTACAGATGCCATAGATTTCTTCCACGAGCAGGGCATAAGAATGTCTCTCGATGACTTCGGAACCGGCTCGTCGGCGCTCAATCTGCTCCGTGTTCTTCCTATCGATGAGCTGAAGCTTGACATGTCCTTTGTCAAGAACATTGAACACAGCACCACCGATCAGGTACTTGTCGTGAACATTTTAAAGGTTGCCGGGCAGATGAACATCAAAACCTGTGTTGAGGGAGTCGAGACAAAAGGAATTGCGGACTTTTTAAAGCCGGAGAACGCTACATACTATCAAGGCTATTATTATTCCAAGCCCATCAGAATAGCCGATTTTGCGGACTATGTTGAGTCTAACTACAATAAAACAGAAAATGCTCCGGGAGAAAATTGATGTCAGTTAAAAAATTAATAAAAGGGTTATTGTATGTGTGTTGTGCGGCTGTCTTTGCGGCAGCCGTATATGTATTTTCCATAAACGGTTATGTCATACTTACGACAAAGAACCGTATTCTGAGTGTTGACGAGGCGGCAGACCTAAAAGACGTGGACTGCGTGCTTGTACTTGGGGCAGCCGTGAAGCCCGACAAGAGGCCGAGTGACATGCTGTACGACCGCATTATGACAGGTGTGGCACTTTACAAGGCAGGCGCATCATCGAATATCATAATGAGCGGAGACCACGGAAGCGTCGATTACAATGAGGTCGGGACGATGAAAGCATACGCAATGGATGCCGGAGTTCCATCCGAAGCCGTATTCATGGATCATGCCGGTTTCTCAACCTACGAGAGCGTGTACC
>CAMEEX010000057.1 GCA_945915235.1 uncultured Clostridia bacterium
TAGTATTTATTGAGTGGGAGTATAATATAAAGATAGCTGAATTAGCGTGAAAATAATATCTTAAAAACGAGGACTACAATGAGAATAAATGAGAGCTGCGCCGAATGTCTGTTTGGAAAACAGAAACGGCTGACGGGCGATGAGAAATATCTTGGGGAGATAAGGGAACTTCTCGACAACAGAGGTGAAGATGATGGCGGACCGTACATGGTGTATCTCTTCAATCAGGTTTATGAGCGGTATTTCGGCGCGAGACCATCATATAAGGAAATCAAGAAAAAGTATAACGATCTGGTGCTTTCCATGGAGGACACATTCAGGGAAAAAATTGAGGCATCGGATAATCCGATTGAGACGGCGCTGCTATACGCAAGAGTCGGAAATTACATTGATTTTGGGGCTATGAGTGATGTAGATGAGGAGACATTTCTGCGGCTGTTTGAGGAAGCGGAGTGGTCTGAGCATGACAAGGGTACAGTTGCATCGTTCTTGCGGCAATGCGGGAGTGCAAAAAGCTTTCTCCTGCTGGCGGACAACTGTGGGGAGATTGTCTTGGATAGGCTGTTCATAGAGCAGCTAAAAAAAGCGTATCCGCAGCTTGACGTACAGGTTATGGTCAGAGGCGGCGAGGCACTCAACGATGCCACCTGCAAGGATGCCTGTTATGTCGGGATAGACCGGGTGGCGCGGGTTATCTCGAGCGGACTGCCTATCACGGGGACGGTTTATGGGAAGCTGTCTGAGGAGGCGAGGAAAGCGATGGACGATGCGGACGTCATTTTGTCGAAGGGACAGGGAAATTATGAATGTCTCAACAATCAGGGAAGGCATATCTTCTATTCCTTTCTGTGCAAATGTGACTTGTTCACGGGCAGGTTTAAGGTGCCGCGCCTGACGGGAATGTTTGTGGAGGAGCAGGCGTAAAAATACCTTTAAGACAGTGAAAAAGAGTTAAAATGATAGCCACATAATTAATAGCGGTAATATATCTTATATTTATAAGTCTGGGGCTGCCGGACTCGTTGCTGGGTTCGGGCTGGCCGACGATGCAGGTATACTTTGGGGTGCCGTCCTCTTATGCGGGATACATGTCGATGACCATATCGTTTATGACGATTATCTCGGCGCTGGTGAGCCCTAAGCTGATAAACAGAGTACATACAAAATGGATTGTCATTTGCTCGATATTGCTCACCATATTCGGGCTGCTCGGTTTCTCGTTCGCGACGAGCTACCCGATGCTGTTTATATTTGCCGTGCCTTACGGTCTGGGAGCAGGAGCGATTGACTCGGCGATCAACCACTATGTCGCGAACAATTATTCCTCGTCGGTGATGAATTTCCTGCACTGTTTTTACGGGGTGGGCGCGGCCATCAGCCCGAATATTATGGCGGCGGCGCTTAAAAATGCCCGCTGGAATGAGGGTTACAGATGGACGGCGTACCTGCAGATTGCTATTTTGCTGGTCTGCATAATTTCACTGCCGCTCTGGAAAAAGAATGAGGCGGGACAGGAGAAGAAGGAGGAGCACAGCGCCGGAATCGCGGAGACGTTGAAGGTTCCGGGAGTGGTATTTACGCTAATAGCGTTCTTTGCGTACTGCGCGGGTGAGGCGACAAGCTTTCTGTGGACGTCGAGCTACTTTGCAGGCACGAAAGCGGGAATGACGGACGGGCTTGTAGCTGCATTCGGCTCGCTGGTCTTTGGCGGGCTGATGCTTGGCAGACTCATCGCGGGCTTTGTCTCGAACAGGCTCGGGGACAGGCTGCTTATCCGCATAGGCGTGGCGGTTGAGATGTTTGGCATTATTCTCGTTTTACTGCCCGTAGACGGATATATCGCGGCAGCAATCGGCTTTGTCATCATAGGAACGGGCATGGGGCCGGTGTATCCGGCGATACAGCACATGGCTCCGCAGCATTTCGGCAAAAAATACAGCGCCACGGTCATAGGTCTACAGATGGCGTCCGCGTATGTGGGGAGCACCTTCATGCCGATGCTGTTCGGGCGTTTGCAGCAGAGCATCGGGATAGGGATAATGCCGGTATATCTGTTGATTTTTGCGGTGCTCAACATCGCGTTTCTTGAGGTTTCATACAGGAAGGGATAAATTAGTAGTATAAAAAAGAAAGGAATACCATGGCTCGAATAAGATTTCCGATAAAGGCTGAAAAGCCGATAAATATATTCGACGAGCTTGTGGAGAGGGCACAAAACGACGAACCGATTGTGCTGTTCTGGTATGGCGGGTGCTTCTGGTACGGGGAGAATGCAACATCATCTTAAATATGAAAAAAATAAGGCTCGCTGTCTTGGGTTTTAAGCTTGAGGCAGGGGGCTTTTTTGTATCTTACCGCCCTTTTTTTGCAAGTCGCTGTGCGGGGCATGGACGTATAAAAATATATGGTATATAAAGTATATAGATACATTATGGGAGCTGTCATAACAGCGATTTTACGAGGGAGGATATTGCAGATGGAAGGTAAGGACAATCAGTTTTTTTATGAAAATGAGGTGTCGGTGACAAAAAATATTATAAGGATTTTGCGGTGGCTGATATTGGCATTCCCGGCGATTATGATATTTTCCGCGGTCGGTTTGTTCAAGTCAAAGATATCGGATTTACTTGTTATGATGGCGATAGGTCTGATAGTGACCATGGGACCCACGGTGGCGTACAAGGCGGGAGTGCCAATCCGCGTGTTAAAGTATCTTGCACTGATTGCGTTGTGCGGTCTGCTCGCTATTATGGCAAGCAACGCGGCTGTAGGAATTTATATGACGTATGCGCTGCCGATGGTGTTCAGTATTTTTTACTATGACAAAAAGCTTACGTTACAGACAGCGGTTTTCAGCTATGTGTTTCTCGTTATTTCGCTGTTTTTCAGGTCATATGGGGTCGAGCTGGCGGAGGGAGAGACAAGTTTTAAGTGGTTTGTCGCGCATAGTGTGGGCTTTCTGATTGAGCAGTTCGTCATGGCATTTGTGTGCGTGAAGATTGCACAGGAGGCAAGGAAGGTTCTTGAGAGCTTGAACGATACACAGAAGGCTGCAATGCTGATGTCGGAGTGCAATCAGGCTTCGGCGGAACTCATATCGGAGACGGAGGGCTTTAAGCTGAATATCAGCAATTTCCGCGGCACCAACGAGCAGATTACAAGGGCTGCCGAGAAATCACTTGCGGACTGTGACAGCAACGAACAGCTCGCGGCAGAGCTTTCGCAGGAGACTAAGACGGCGCTTGAAAATGCCGGTAACATAAGGCAGCAGAGCTCGCAGATGGTTGAGATTGCAAAGGAGACCTATGAGAAGCTCGGAGGGTACATTACATATATGAATGACACCGCGGCGAGCATGGAAAAGATGCGCGGCACTGCTGCGGACACGGAGAGCTCGATTGTGAGCCTGCGGACAGCCATGGACGAGGTGTCGGAGTTCGCACACACTATAGGTGACATCACATCGCAGACCAATCTTCTAGCGCTCAATGCGAGCATTGAGGCTGCAAGGGCGGGTGAGCACGGAAGAGGCTTTGCCGTCGTTGCGGAGGAGGTGAGGGTTCTTGCGGAAAACTCAAAGAAGGCGAGTGAGTCCATAAAGGGCATAATTTCCAACATTGATGAGCTTCTTGAGAGAGTCCGCAATGCGAACAGGAATAATGTACTGTCCGTCGAGGAAGGTTTGGGGCAGATTAACGGAGCAAGGGACGAGGCGGACAGGATTGGAAAGATGCAGACCGACTCAAAGGAGATGGCGATGCAGGTGTTGGAGGCGAGCAGGGACACTGAGGAGTTCGCGCATAAGCTCGGCGACACCGCAGAAAGACTTAAAGAGCTTGTGGCAAGCCTAAGAGAGCAGACAGGGCAGGTTGTTGAGCAGGGCAGAAGCCAGCGGAAGGTGACGGAGGACGTGGAGAACGCTTTCCTCGGGGTGGAGCAGATTGCGGGACGGCTCGTGGAGATTGCGGGGGCGGAGGTTTCATAGAAGCGGATAGCTAAATGAATGTCGAAACCGAGGATTGGGGCTGTGGGTGTATAACGTGTTATGGTTATGCATATCGGCTCCGGGTTGTTCGAAGCAGGGTGTTCTAAGGACTCTGATGTGGGGATTGGATATGTCCGCCAACGAAGCAAAGCATACCTCCGTGTATGCGTTGCTTCTAAATCAGCATCCATGCTGATTTTGGCTAGAGAATTGAGCAGAGTCCTAAGAACAACCGGGCTTCTCACAAAGGTCGCGATATGCATAACCATAACACGTTATACACAGTTCAGTTTATGACCTAAAATAAATTGCTTTGATGGCATATGAAAAATCGCTCAGAAAAGGAGATTAATATGGAAAATACATCAAATGGTTCTATATGCGGTGCTGACTGCGGCGCGTGTGAGTTCAGGGATAATTGTAAGGGGTGCAGGCAGACTAAGGGGTGTCCTTTTGGAAAGCAGTGCATGGTCGCGAGGTACATTCTGGTTGGCGGAATGGAGAAGTATCTGGAATTTAAGAGGGTGCTGATTGATGAATTTAATGCCCTTAATATTCATGGAATGGACAGGGTAGAGGAGTTGTATCCGCTGGTCGGAAAATATGTGAACCTTGAGTACACGCTTCCGGGCGGTCAGAGGGTTAAATTCCTTAGCGACGATGAGGTTTATCTGGGGAACCAACCCAAGAACTTATGCGACGAGAGCGGGGAGCGATGCTACGGCGTGATAGCGGGAATGGGATTTTTGCTGGTGTGTGAGTATGGAAAAGATATAAGCGACCCGGAGATTGTGGCTTTTATGCGAAGATGATTGTAACCGTCATAATCAATTTCGCATTATATGTGATGCTGATTTTTGGTAGAAAGATATTGACATTTCAACTCTAATAGGTTAGAGTAAAAACAGGAACTCTAATACATTAGAGCAAGAATGGAGACTGTTCTAAGCCGCATGGAAAGGAGAAGTTTTATGGACACACCCAAAGTATTTGAAAGTGAATATCGTTTCTGCCTGATTTTGTGGGAGAATGAGCCTGTAAAGAGCAGCGAGCTTGTGAAGCTCTGCAAGGAACAGCTTGGCTGGAAGCCGACGACCACATACACGGTTATCAAAAGATTGTCCGAGAGAGGTGTACTAAAAAATGAGAACACAGTCGTCACTTCGCTTGTGACCAAAGAGCAGGTGCAGGCGGCGGAGATTGACGAGATGGTCGAAAAGACTTTTGAGGGCTCGCTGCCGGCTTTTATCGCCGCCTTTGCCAAGAGACAGGATTTGTCTGAGGAAGAGGTTGAGGAGATAAGGCGCATCATTGAAAAGTAGAGGGGGGAGCTTATGGAGCAGATTTTTTTAAGGGCTGTCAACTATAGTCTTGCAGCCGGCTGGCTTGTGGCAGCGGTGCTCATACTGCGCCCGCTTTTGCGTAAGGCAGGGGCACCTAAGTGGTTTAACTGTGTTTTGTGGGGACTCGTGGCACTGCGGCTTGTCTTTCCATTTTCAATCGAGAGTCCGCTCAGCCTTGTGCCGAGCGCAAAGCCGCTTCCCGATAATTTTGTGTATTCCGCATACCCATATATAGAAAGTGGGATAACGTATGTGGACAGGACGGTGGGTGCTGCCGTGTCGGCGGCTTTGGAGACCAATGATACGATGAATTCGGTGAACAGAAGTCAGGTGTTGTCGTTCGTGCTGTCGCTGGTATGGATAGCGGGCGTGGCAGGAATGGTGATTTACCTAATAGTCAGCACGGTGATTTTAAGGCGCAGGCTTGCCACGGCGACTCTGCTAAAAAAGGATGTAAAGCAGAGTGAGATGGTCAGAAGTCCTTTTGTTATGGGGATTTTTAAGCCCGTTATTTATATGCCGTATAAGCTGGCGGGAGCCGATTTTGACTATGTACTGGCGCATGAGCAGGCGCATATAGACAGGAGGGACTGCCTATGGAAGCTGCTCGGCTTCCTGCTGCTTAGTGTATACTGGTTCAATCCGCTCATGTGGGCGGCGTACATATTCCTGTGCAGGGATATCGAGTCGGCTTGCGACGAGAGGGTTATAAGGGGCATGGAAAAGGAGTCGAGAAGGGCTTACTCGACAGCGCTTTTAAATTGCAGTGTCGGAAAAAGAGGAATGGGTGTATGCCCGCTTTCGTTCGGTGAGAATGGGACAAAGAAGAGGATTAAGGACGTAATGAATTACAGAAAGCCGACGTTCTGGGCTGTGCTTGCGGCGGCAGTGGCGTGTGTGATCGTGGCAGTGTGTTTCCTTACCAATCCGGTTACGGGGAAGAACAAATCGGAAACCGTGCAGGCTGTGAGATGGTTTGACTGCCTTGACACAGATGAATACCCGTCGGATAGTGTAAGGGAAAAAATACTCGATGAGTACCCGGATATGACTCTGTGCGCGTACTCGGACAGGCTTGATGCGGTCTATGCTGACAGGGTGGATACGCTGTTTGACGGAGCGCCTGTGTGGAACGTGTACTTTGCCGATGTGACGGGCGACGGCAGCTCCGATGTGTGCGCGACAATCAGTATCGGTTCTGGAATTATCGATGAGAGGGTTATGATATATGATTTGGCAGAGGGAAAGCTGCACGAGCTCTCCGCGCGCGGAAAATATGATTATACGCTGTACCTTGAGGGAGATTTGTTATACATTATGAAGAGAGATAACACAAGCGGCGATGTTGTGGAGCGCGAGCCTGTAAGATTTTATGAAAATAGTTTTAAATCAATCTATTAAAAGGGAGCATAATTACATAAAATTTACAGCCGGACAGAGTAAATACTATTGACCTAAAGTAAGGTTTAAGTGTTATAATCAGGTTATTGAATTTATGGTAAAAGGGGGCATTAATAATGTCAGATAAGAAAGCAGTACCTGGAAAGGACGGCAATCTCTACGTTCCTTATGAGAAGAGAACGGGGGAGAAGTCGGTAGTATATTTCACAAGGGATTTGTCTCCTGAGGGACTTAAGAAGATTTATGACCGCGTGTCGAAAGGCATTGAGGGCAAGGTTGCCATCAAGCTTCACACGGGGGAGGCTGAGGGACCGAACATCATTCCGCGTCCTTGGGTCAAGTCTTTATATGCGGACAGACTTCCTGATGCGACGGTTGTTGAGACGAACACCTATTACGAGGGAAGCAGATACACGACCGAGGCTCACAGAAAGACTCTTGAGACCAATGGCTGGACCTTCTGCCCGGTCGACATTCTAGATGAGGACGGGGCAACCACGTTTCCTGTGAAGGGCGGCAAGTGGTTAGATGAAATCCATGTCGGAAAGAACCTTCCGAACTATGACTCACTGCTCGTGCTCACACATTTTAAGGGGCACACGATGGGTGGCTTCGGCGGCTCTAACAAGAACATCGGAATAGGATGCGCCGACGGAAGAATCGGCAAGGGCGAGATACACACCACGCCGGGTTCCGACAATATGTGGAATGTTGCAGGTGAAGAGCTCATGGAGAGAATGACGGAGTCCACTAAGGGAACGATTGACCACTTTGCGGGACATGTCTCCTACATCAATGTGATGAGAAATATGTCGGTATCCTGCGACTGTGAGGGCAGTGAGGCTGAGCCTGTTGTGACTCCTGATGTCGGAATACTCGCAAGTTTTGATATACTGGCTGTCGACAATGCCTGCGTCGATGTAATCTACAATCTCCCTGAGGGCGGCGGAAAAGCCATGATAGAGCGCGTGGAGACAAGACATGGTCTCAGACAGCTCTCCTACATGAAGGAGCTCGGAATGGGCAACGACCTCTACACAATAATCGATATCGACAACGGCGATGCCGAGATTACGGTTGAGGATATCACAAGGGGAATTGAGCCTGTCTGGACACCTGACGAGTTCAACACCTTTCTTGGTAGAAACAAGGCGAGACTTAAATAATTGTCATTAAAGATACTACTAATTTATATTTGAAGTGTTTTGTGCTAAAAAAATAAGCGTAGCAGTTTTGGACTGATACGCTTATTTTTTATTATATATAACCAATAACTTATTCCTGCTTATTATCCGCAGCTTTAATATGGGCAGCTATCCTTCGCTTGAGTGTGGCGGTCTCGAGCGGTGAGTAGAGAATATCGCTCGTGAAATCGCAGCCGGCAGCAAGTCTTATCTGTTCCATGCAGCCTTCGCGGCAGATGACTACGACGGAGATATCCTGTATCGGCAAAGAGTCTACCTTGTCAAGAATTTCGCTTCCGTTGTCCTTCTCATCGGAGATATCAATATATATGGAAGAAATCTTATTATCCTCGGTGAACATTCCCGCCATTTCGATGACGGAGCCAATCTGTATGACATTGCAGCGTGGTTCGCAGGCGAACTCGAGCATGCTGAGGACATTTCTTGAGTTCGTGTATACCAAAGCCGTGTTTGAAAAGACCTCAGACTCCGACAGCCCTACACCGTACTCGCTGTAACAGGACTTACCCGAGTGCTTCGATGCGTAGAGTGCCTCGTCAGCCTTTGCAAAGAGCATCGGATACTCTGTTTCGCTTCCGTCTGAGAACACAAGCCCTATACTTATGGTAACATTATCCGGAATGGACAGGTTCTTCTTCTCTGAGATAATGTTCACAAGCGCGGTGGTTTTTTCGTAGACCTCCTTTTTTGAGACAACATTCCTTATGAATATCACGAACTCATCTCCGCCTATTCTGCCGACGATATCCGTGCCGGAAAACTGGGAAGTGATGACGTTGGACACGATGGATATTGTATGGTCTCCTACCGTGTGGCCGAACACGTCATTGATTGCCTTGAAATTGTCAATGTCGACAACGAGCAGTGCGTGGTGTTCGTTAGGGTGCTTTGAGAGCGTGTCGGTTATCAGATTGATGGTCGTCGTCTTGTTGAATAATCCCGTCATCTCGTCAAGTTCTGATTTAACCTTGAACTCCACATATTTCTGTATGAGAGAGCGCACACGTCTCTTTGATTTTAAGAGGTTCTGTATTCTTAGAGAGCGGTATTTTCATCTATAGGCTTGGTCAGAAAATCGTTGGCACCGAGCTCATAGGCATTAGCCTGAATGGTATGGCTGTCGCTTGTCGTGAGCACAATGACAGGAATATCTAAGAACTCCTGCATGCTCTGCCTGCGGCGGAGAACCTCAAAGCCGTCAATTCCGGGCATAACGAGGTCGAGCAGTACAAGGTCAATCTCGGAGGTGTTCTCCTGAATGATACGCATACATTCGCCGCCTGAGGAAGCTTCAAGCAGGTTGAAATGTTCGCTGAAAAGTTCTTTTATTACCGTTCGCTGAAAACGTGAATCGTCAACGATAAGTATTGTTTCTTTTGAAAAGTCCATTAAAAACTCCTTTTTGGTGTAAAACATAGAAATATATTAATTATTAATGTACATACAGCAGACATCAAAATATCAGTGTAGCAACTATTACCTTATATCATAACATCTTTGACAAATTATTGCTAGTTTTTTTGCCTGAAATAGTGTTAAATAGTATTTTTTTCCTAAGAATTTAAAGTTTCTTTACTAAATCTTAATTTGACTTTATGTGTGTTTTTGATAAAATAAACAAGATGAAATTGGTACTAAGGGACTAAAAAATAGGAGGAATTGGTATGTTGGATAGACTTAAGAAGATGAAACTTGGGAAAAGACTCCACTATGGATACAGAGTAGTTATTGCGATAATGCTTGTATCGGGTGTGTTAAGTATTATCGGTTTCGGTATAGTATTTAGCAGATTTAACAGTTATATAAGTACCGTCAATGCCGCTGATACCGCAGCGAAACAGAGCATAATAGATATAAATATTGCCGCAAGAAATATAAGGGAGATGGCAATGAATAATGACAGCTCCACCTACAGCAATTATAGAACGATTGTCGAGGAGAATATAAGCGATATAGGTACACAGCTTTCTACCCTGAAGGCAACGGGAGTACTTGAGCAGTCAGTGTATAATGAGTATGCCGATACGCTGACATCGTGGGGTGATGTGGCGTATTCCATAATGAATGAGATTGAGAACGGAAACAAGGAAAATGCACAGCACATGATTTTGGAGCAATGTGCACCGGCGCTCAACGGGGTGCTTGACCTGTCTAATCAGATAGATGCTCTTACTGATAATCTCACTAATCAGGCAACTGCCAGTATTTTAGTATCGGTAATCTCAAGCATTGTGGTTATAATACTTTTTGTAGTCTGTGCATTTGTTATGTCAATGAAGCTTGGCAACAATATTGTCCGTACGATTGTTGAGCCGTTAAAGAGTCTTGACAATGCAGCTCTTGAACTTTCTAACGGTAATCTTCACAGCAATATAGATGTACAGTCAGAGGATGAGATTGGTGAACTTGCCGATGCATTAAGACTTTCAATAGAGATACTCAGCTCGTATGTGGATGATATAGCGCGTGCAATGAAAGAATTTTCTGATGGGAACTTTGATGTTCAGCCTGAGGTCGAGTGGAAGGGTGACTTTATAGGTATCCTTGATTCATTTATGAAGTTTGAGGAGAGCATGGCTCACACTGTCAAGGGTATTCAAAGAGCAGCAGATCAGGTTAAAGCCGGTTCGGAACAGGTGGCACAGGGTTCCACCGATTTGGCGCAGGGTGCAACTGAGCAGGCAGGTGTCACACAGGAGCTTACAGCCACAATAGAGAATGTGGCTGAGCAGGTGTCACGCAATGCCGAGAATGTGAAGGTTATAAGCAGAAAGGTCGAGAATGTCGGAAAGGACATTGTTGACAGCAACGAGAAGATGGACAGGATGATTGAGTCCATGGATGAGATAAGCAAGACATCAAGTGAGATTGAGAAGATTATCGAGACAATCAATGACATAGCTTCACAGACCAACCTTCTTGCACTCAATGCCTCAATTGAGGCGGCAAGAGCGGGTGATGCAGGAAGAGGATTTGCAGTTGTTGCTGACCAGGTTTCAATGCTTGCGGCGCAGAGTGCAAATGCAGCTAAGGAGTCCGCAACGCTCATTCAGTCATCAGTAAATGCTGTTGAGAATGGTAAGATTGCTGCTGACGAGGCAGCCAAGAAACTTAGCGGGGTTGTGGAAGGCTCGGCGGTCATAACAAGAGAGGTTAATGAAGTAGCCGAGGAACTTGCCGGACAGAACAACTCCTTTGAACAGATTAAAGAAGGTGTTGAGCATGTAAACGATGTAATCCAGACCAATTCGGCTACATCACAGGAGTGTGCAGCATCAAGCCAGCAGATGAGTGAGCAGGCTACCGCACTTGAGGAGCTTATCAGAAAATTTAAGGTAGCTCATTTTAAGAAGAATAATAAATAATAACAGGTTTGTAAGAGCAGGGTACATTTGCGACAATGTAGCCCTGCTTTTTCTTTTTTGTGAATGACAACAGGACTAAATAATGGTATAATAAATATAAAACAGGACAGTGCAAGACACAGGAAAATAGAAGATTTTAGAATGTCACTGCCGTGTAGAATATAATGTCAGGGGAAATTAATCATGAAGAAAGTTGCATTGATATCGGATGGTTGGAAACGTCTGATTGTTTATGCGTGGGTAGCCGGGATAAAGTCATATATAGAACAGTCAGGAGAAGATATATGTCTGTATCAGTTTAACTGTCATGGCAACTGGAGCACGGATGAGCTGTACAATCAAGGCGAATACAATATATATAACCTGCCTGATTTATCTGAATATGACGGGGTGATTTTAGACTGCCTGAATATAAGGGATGATAATGTCCTGAAAAAGACAATAGAGCATATAAGAGCGGCAAATGTTCCTGTTGTGAGCATCGCATGTGATATAGATGGATTTTATTATGTCGGAATTGACAATAACAGTACTATAGAGAAGCTCGTTGAGCATCTGTATAATGAACATGGCTGCAGAAGTTTTGTATATGCAGGTGGACCGAGGGAGAACTTTGAAAATCTTCAGCGTGTTCATGCGTATCAGAATGCCCTTATCAGATATGGTATGAGCGTGAAGGACAACCCGGTATGGTTCGGAGATTATGATTTTGATACCGGAGTGAGATATTTCAAGGAGTTTATTAAGGAACAGTCTGATAAGGGAAACAAGACACCTGTGTTCCCGGATGCTTTTGTATGTGCTAACGACAATATAGCTACGGGGCTGTGCCACTGCGCCCAGTCAATGGGATATACGATACCGGATGATTTCAGGGTGACCGGGTTTGACAATCTCGATAAAGCAATGTATTTTGAACCTCAGATTACGACGGTGAGCCTGAAAAGAGAACAGATTGGGGCGGCGTGCATGACTGTGCTGTCCGATATATGGAAGGGAAAGAAACCGTCGATAAATACATTTATAGATTCGGAGTGTATTTTTACAGAGAGCTGTGGCTGCCCTAATTCCGGGCTTCTTGATTACCGTGAATATGTGAAAAATGACATAATAGGAAGTATTGATAAGCTCAGGAGAGAAGAAGAACTTATAAAGCTTGAGGTAAAGATGGCAAAATGCACTTCTTACGAAGAACTGTTTGCAACGGTGACAAGGTATTTTATGGGACTTGAGTGTGATGGCTTTGGAATTGTGGTAGACAGGCGATTATATGATGCCGCAGAGGAGAATGTGTTTCCGACGGAGGGGTATGAGAGAAAGCAGCTTATGACGGCATATCTTGCCGACAGAGGCACAGAGTATAAGTGGGTGAGTGAAGCGGTATTGAAGGAGCATTTGGAGAAAAACGGTTCGGGGAGAGCATATATGTTTACACCGGTTCATTTCAGGGAGAGAACCATAGGCTACAGCGTACTGATAAATGGAAGCTTTCTGTATGATAATCCGTTTTTCTATGACATACATAACACTCTTATGAGAACAATGGAAAATCTCAGTCACAAGTTCCGCTTAGAGCGCATGAACAGGCAGCTCAAGGAGACCTATAACAGGGATCAGCTCACCGGACTTTACAACAGACTGGCTTACAGTGAGATGATAGAGCCTAAGTTTGAACAATATTGCCGGGCAGGCAGACGTTGTGCGGTGATTTTTGCGGATGCAGACTCGTTTAAGGAGATTAACGATACATTCGGGCATGAATGTGGAGATGCCATACTAAAGAAGATAGCTGGGGTGCTGCTTGCGGAGTGCCCGGGGGATGGTTATGTGTACAGATTTGGAGGAGATGAATTTGTATCATTCTTTCCGTGTGACACTTACGAAGATGGAGAAAACTTCAGAAACAGGGCAGTTAACAGACTTGCTGATGAGAATATAAGCATAAGCATGGGGCTGGCGATTACGGAACCTTCTGAACACAGGAACTTTGAGTATTACCTTCAGGAGGCAGATAAGAACATGTATTATATTAAGAAAAACAAAAAGAGACTTTAAATATGGTCCGGTAATTTGGACAGAATATAAGAGGATATATGAGTAGTGGGAAGCCTGATGAAAAAAAAGGTATTAATTGTGATGAGCTGTATGATATGAGCAGGAAAGATTTTGAGCTATATATTTACTCATTGCGTAAAATGGCAGAGAACAATATGGAATCTAACCGTACTTTTATGACGGATCTCTATAATCTTCGTGCTTTTCAGTATAAGGCACAGGAGGAGATGCTCGCCAATGAGAATTTGCGTTTTGCCATGATTGTACTGGATTTTTCCAATTTTAAATCGATAAATGAATTTTGTGGCAGGGATGTCGGCGATGGACTTTTGATTGCGACGGCTGATGCGTTAAGGGCAGAGGCGGGAGAGCATGTGGTACTTTCACACTTCAGGGCAGATACATTTGCAATTATGACACCATTTGCTGATGAGCAGGAGCTTATTGATATCACTGAGCGTATAGGCAGGAGGATAGAGGAGTACAAGATGCCGTACAGGGCGCTTCCAGCATTTGGTATATGTATCGCCGATTATCCTACCATGTCTGTGAGTCTTATGAGGGATTATGCGACGATGGCACTTGGAACCATTAAGGGCAAATTCTATGCAAAATATGCTTTTTTTGATGCTAAGATGCGTAAACAGATGCTTATAAATAAGATGATAGAGAATGACATCGTCGAGGCACTCAGGGATGAACAGTTGTTTATATTTATCCAGCCGAAAGTAAATATGACTGACGGGAGTATAATTGGCGGAGAGGCACTTGTCAGATGGAGATATAAGGATAACAGCATGGTTTCACCCGGAGAATTCATTCCGGTAGTCGAAAAGAACGGGCTTATCATAGATGTGGACGTGTATGTCTGGACGAGAGTTTTCAGCTTTCTTGGAAGAAGGCTTGCACAGGGAAAACGTGTGGAGCCTTTGTCGATAAATATTTCAAGACTCCATGTGTTTGACGATTCCTTTAAGGATACAATAATCAATTTATCCCGCAAGTATGGAGTTAGTCCGGAGTATGTTTCGCTTGAGCTTACAGAGAGCGGATTTGCCGAAAATCAGGAAAACATATATGATAACATGGAGGAACTTAGAAAATTTGGCTTTAAGGTATCCATGGATGACTTTGGAATCGGGTACTCGACAATGACAATGCTTAAAAATCAGCCTATTGATGAAATTAAGATAGATAAGGGTTTTATAGATGATTTGAATGACCCTAAAAGCAGGAGTATTTTAAGGCATACGGTTGAGATGCTCAATGATCTTGAGCTTGATACGATAGTGGAAGGTGTTGAGACAAAGGAGCAGAGAGACTTTCTTTTAGAATGTGGGTGTACGAGGGCACAGGGATATCTGTACTATAAACCGATGTCTGTCGAGAAATTTGAAGAGCTGCTTGATGCGGGTAAATGATATACTGATTACGGATTTTTGTAATTAAATGAATTAAGTTATCAGCCCGGGGCGGCGGAATGGAGATTTTATGAAAATATCAACTAAGGGCAGATATGCAATCAGGCTTATGCTGGATCTGGCTTCTGATATATCAGGAAAACCGGTGAGTCTTAATGACATAGCTGCAAGACAGCAGATTTCGGAAAAATATCTGGAGCAGATCATATCTGTGCTCAACAAGGCGGGCTATGTAAGAAGCATAAGAGGTCCTCAGGGCGGATATCTGCTCGTGAAGGAGCCTAAGGAGTACACGGTCGGAATGATTTTGAGAGCCACTGAGGGGGATTTAGCCCCGGTAAGCTGTGTCGGAAACGGTGCCGTGGAGTGTGACAGGGCGGACGGCTGTGTCACCGTGAGAATATGGCAGAAGATAAACGATGCGGTGGACAACGTCGTGGATAACATTACTCTGGCAGACCTTGTGGACTGGCAGAATGAGAAGAAATAGATATGATAAATTATACACGGTGGAATATCTGTAGAACGGAGGCGTTATGTCAGCATTACTATATGAGCAGCCGGCAAAAGAGTGGGAGGAGGCTCTCCCGCTTGGCAACGGGCGAATGGGTGCGATGGTTTACGGCGGAGCCGTTAATGAACACATACAGCTTAATGAGGAGAGCGTCTGGTACGGCGGCAGGATGGACAGGGATAATCCGGATACTCTCAAAAATCTTCCCAAGATAAGGAAACTTCTCTTAGATGGAGAGATAAAAAAAGCGGAACGTCTTATGCGGCTTACTATGTCGGGATGTCCGGAAAGTGCTCATCCATACCAGACTCTGGGGGATTTATATCTGGATTTTGTGCTTGACGGAGAGATAGAGGGTTACACAAGGAAACTTGACCTCGAGCGCGCAGTGGCGACGGTGAATTATTCATGTGCGGGCGTGCGTTATACGAGGACAGTTTTTGCATCACATCCGGCAGATTGCATTGTGATGTGTGTTGAGGCAGACAGACCGGGCAGTGTGAGTGTGGAGGCGAGATTTTCAAGACCGGAGCGTGCCTACAATGGGGTCGACAGAATTGACAGTGATACCATAGTGATGCACGGCGACCTTGGAAAACAGGGCTATGATTTTGCCATGTCATTAAGGGCTGTATCGGAAGGTGGAAGCGTAAGACAGCTTGGAGAATATCTGGTTGTCGAGAACGCCGATAAGGTATGGCTCTACATAGCCGCTGACTGTACATATCATTGTCAGACAGAGCTTATGAAACGAATGGCGGAAAAGCGGCAACAGTCAGGCAGCTCTCAGGATAATGCTGCCGGATATGGTGCGGCGTGGGAGAGCGGACTCGCGTTAGGACTCTTAGAGGAGAGAATGAAGGCTGTGCTCGACGCGGCTGTGGCAGAAGGCTATTCGGAGCTTATGGACAGGCATATAGGGGATTATAGGGAGCTGTTTGCAAGGGTGGATTTTTCCTTGGAGGAAGAAGAAAATCAGAGCATCTGCGAAGCAGCCGGCGATAAGGCTGATATTGCCACCGATAAGCTTCTTGCGATGGCTGCGGACAGAGATGTGAGACCGGAGCTGTTTAAGCTCTACTTTGATTTCGGAAGATATCTTCTCATAGCGTGCAGCAGGGCAGGAGGACTCCCTGCAACTCTTCAGGGCTTGTGGAATAAGGATATGCTTCCGCCTTGGGACTGCAAATATACGATCAACATAAACACCGAGATGAACTATTGGCCCGCGGAGAACTGCAATCTCTCCGAATGTCATGAGCCTTTGTTTGAGCTGTTAAAGAAGATGCTGCCAAACGGTCAGAGAACGGCAAAGACCATGTACGGCTGCCGCGGCTTCGTGGCACACCACAACACCAACATTGAGGGCGAGACCTCGGTTCAGGATCTGTGGATACCGGGCTCCTACTGGGTGATGGGGGCTGCGTGGCTGTGTACGCATCAGTGGACACACTATCTCTACACCCGGGACAAGGAGTTCCTTCGCGAGAATTTTCATATTATGAGGGAGGCGGCTCAGTTCTTCCTTGATTTTATGATAGAGGTGGACGGATATCTTATGACCTGTCCTTCCGTGTCGCCTGAGAACAGCTATATTCTTCCAAATGGCGAGAAGGGGGCAAACGGTGTGGGTGTCACCATGGACAATCAGATTATCAGGGATTTGTTCAGCCAGTGCATCGAGGCAGCGGATATCCTTGGGGTTGACGATGAGCTGAACTCACAGATAAAGGCTGCGAAGGAGAGACTTCTGCCTACACAGATAGGTCCTGACGGGAGAATACTCGAGTGGCGTGAGAATTATCAGGAGTTCGAGCCGGGACACAGACACATATCGCATCTTTATGGGCTGCATCCATCGTCACAGATTACCATGGATGGCACGCCACAGCTTGCACAGGCGGCAAGACGCACGCTTGAGGGACGTCTGTCACATGGCGGTGGGCA
>CAMEEX010000058.1 GCA_945915235.1 uncultured Clostridia bacterium
TCCATTTCCACTCTGCCTCCAATATACCGATATACCCCAAATTTTTATCACATTTATATTCAACAGCCTCTTTCTGCAAACACTGCATCAGCACTCTATTTTAAACAGCTCTGTCCCATATTCAATCATCTGACCGTCAGATACACATACCTGTGAAATAACTCCATCCGCTTCAGCAGTAATCTCATTCATAAGCTTCATAGCTTCAACAATGCAAAGTGTCTGTCCCTTCTTTACATGCGCCCCGACTTTCACATATGGTTCAGCATTTTCCGCCGGTGCAGCATAGAACACCCCAACCATTGGGGATTTTATGCTCATATACGGCATCGTACCGCCTTCATTGTTCTTTTCACTGTTATGTGCGTTATTATTCAATGACTTTTTGGTATTGTCATCGCTATAAATTACATTCGCAGAAATATTTCTCTCTAATCGTACAATCTTATCTCCTTCGGTAAGCTCAAGTCCCGTAAGCTCAAGCTCCTTCATAAGTGCCGCATATTTTCTTATATCAGCCTCATTCATGATTATCCCCCTGCATAATGTTTTACCTTCAAACTAATACCTTTCTGAATGCAAGACAGGCATTATGTCCTCCAAACCCCAGTGAATTGGAGAGTGCAAGTGTTATATCAGCCCTAACCGCCTTATTAGGAACATAATTCAAATCACATTCTTCATCGGCTTCACGAAGATTTATTGTTGGAGGAATAATACCCTCATTAAGCGCCATGATGCATGCAAGCGCCTCTATTGCACCTGCTGCCCCTAACATATGGCCTGTCATCGATTTGGTTGAGCTTATGTAAGCCTTTCGCGCTTTTTCATCTCCAAGTGCTCTTTTTATTGCCATGGTCTCAATAATATCGTTCATGTGAGTTCCTGTGCCATGTGCGTTTATGTATACCTTATCTTCATCTGAATATCCGGCTTCGCGCATGGCGTCCATCATGGCCTGTGCTCCCCCACGCGCCTGCGGATGTGGCGCCGTTATATGATAGGCATCACATGTTGAACCGTATCCGCACACTTCACCGTATATCCTTGCCCCTCTTGCTTTTGCATGCTCATATTCCTCAAGCACAAGTGACACGGCACCCTCTCCAATCACAAATCCCCCTCTTCTCTTATCAAATGGAAGTGAAGCTTCATCAGGGTTCTCCGATGTGGAAAGTGCCTGCATATTTACGAAACCTGCCACCGCTGATTTAGTTATTGATGCTTCTGCGCCTCCTGATATGACAGCTTCCGCATAGCCATGACGTATCATTCTGACTGCTTCTCCAATGGCATTAGAACCTGATGCACAAGCTGTAACTGCCGGCATTGCACTTCCCCTGCAATCATGCTTAATAGCAATCATTCCTGCGGCCATGTTTCCTATCATCATAGGTATAAAAAGAGATGAAACCCTTCTTGGCCCCTTCTCTAAAAGCTTCGTATGTTCATTCTCAAAGGTTCCTATTCCTCCGATGCCTGTACCGAACATTACAGCGAACCTTTCCGGCTCCACCATCCCTTTTATCCCACTGTCTGCCACCGCCTGGGACGCTGCTGCAACAGCCAGTTGTGCATATCTGTCCGTTCTTAATATCTCATTTACCTCAAGATACTCCTTCGGTTCAAACCCCTTTACCTCAGCCGCAAGCTTGGCTTTAAAGCCATCTGTATCAAAAAATGTTATCGGTGCAATTCCGTTTTTTCCATTCTTGAGGTTCTCCCATGTCTCACTGACATTATTTCCAACAGGAGTTATAGCCCCCAATCCCGTTACGACAACCCGTCTCCATTCAGACATATTCTTTTCCTTCCTCCCGTTTGTCTTTTACCTGTCCGCTTTCATGCACTGCATACCGTAAAAGGTCTTTACAGCCTGAGATTACTACATAGCTATTCCACCATCCACACGGAGCACTTCTCCGGTCACATACTCAGCCTCAACAAGATATACCACCGCTTCTGCCACCTCCATCGTCGTTCCTTTCCTTCCAAGAGGTATCATCCCAAGCAGAGGATTGTCATCCTGATTTTGTGTCATATCCGTCTCAATAAATCCGGGGGCAACAGCGTTACATCTTATCCCACGCGGTGCCAGTTCCTTTGCAACGGACTTGGTCAAGCCGATAATTCCCGCCTTCGATGCCGAGTAATTGCACTGACCTGCATTTCCCATAAGTCCTGAAACGCTTGACACGTTGACAATACAGCCTTGTCTGTTCTTTATAAACATACCTGTACAATGTCTTATCATATTGAATGTGCCCTTAAGATTTGTATCGACAACACTGTCAAATGTTTCCTCACTCATCATTGCCAAAAGCCCATCCTTTGTTATCCCTGCATTATTAATAAGAATATGTACAGTACCAAAATCCTTCTTTATCCGTGAAACGGTCTCCCTAGCCTGTGAAAAATCAGCTACATCACACTTATAAGCCACAGCCTTCACGCCGTACTGTTCAATACATTCCCTGCAAACCCGGTCGGCGGCTTTTTCATTGCCTGCATATATCACCGCAATATCCGCCCCACGAGCCGCAAGTTTTCCTGCAACTGCCGCACCGATTCCTCTCGAAGCTCCTGTTATAACCGCAGTTTTTCCTTTAAGCATTTTGTGGATATTCTCCTTATATTTTAATCAAATGACGAATATGTTTATCAACTCATCCGGCAATACTTACTATATGTTTCTCTTAAAACCGGCTCCGCACCTTCTATTACTTCCCTTACAATCTGTGCGGCAGGCTGTTCTTTCTTAACCATGGCTGCAATCTGTCCCGATAGAAAGCATCCCTTCTTATCGTCCCCCTCCTTGACTGCAAGCCTTAATGCTCCGACAGCCAGTGCTTCAAGTTCATCGTCAGGCATTCCTCCATACTCCGCCTTTAAATAATCTCTCGCAAACTGTGTCCTGAGACTTCTCACCGGATGACCAAGCCTCTTACCTGTAACCATGGTACAAAGGTCTGTAGCCTTCAAAATTTTTTCCTTATAAGCCGGATGAATGTTACATTCTGTAGCGCTCAAAAAGCGCGTTCCCATCTGAACTCCCTGTGCTCCCAGCACAAATGCAGCCGCAGCTCCCCGTCCATCTGCAATTCCCCCTGCCGCTATGACCGGAAGTGTTGTAGCATCACATATCTGAGGTACAAGCACTATCGTAGTAAGCTCACCTACATGACCACCACTCTCACCCCCCTCGGCTATAAGTGCAGAAGCTCCAAGCCTTGTCATAAGCTTCGCCATAGCAACCGAAGCAACAACCGGAATCACTTTAATTCCTGCATCCAGCCATTTTTTTATATATCGCGACGGATTACCTGCTCCCGTGGTAATCACATCGACTTTTTCTTCTACTACAACCTGTGCCACCTCATCTGCACACGGGCTCAACAACATAATATTTACTCCAATAGGCTTATCTGTAAGCTTCCTTGCAATCTGCACCTGCTCTCTCACATAATCTGCCGGTGCATTACCTGCTGCGATTATCCCAAGACCTCCGCCCTCGGATACTGCCGCTGCAAGTTTTCCATCAGCAATCCATGCCATTCCACCCTGAAATACCGGGTATTTTATACCCAGCATCTCAGTAATCTGTGTTCTTATCATAACGCTTATCCCTGCTTGCTCTGGATGAATTTGTCAAGGTCATCGACTGTCTCAACCTTCTCATCAAGCTCTATCTCAATACCAAGCTCATCCTCAAGACTCATTAAAAGCTCCACTGTATCAAGCGAATCAATTCCAAGATCAGTAAACCTGCTCTCCGGCTTAACCACGGAAACATCACATCCGGTACGTTCTGCAACAGTTTTTGCAATAGCATCAAAATACATTTCTTCTTCCTCCTTAATATGCGCTCCCATCAATGAGCATCTATTAAGGCATTATATGCACGACATGTTCCATGTGTGGGGTCCCTGCGTTCCAAAAACGTTCCTCTCAATATCTATTCCGTACTCCACCGCGCAACACTCTCCGAAACAAAAAAAGGGCATCTCCATCGGAGATACCCTTTTTGCAATAAAAAAAGCGCGAGACGTCGCACAACGTCCGGTGGACGTTGGCTCTGCGACGACCGGAGCGAAGCGGAGACAATCGAACTTCGAGCCCCGTCAGGGCTCGAAAAAAAGAGACCGATTGGTATTCCACCAATCAGTCTCTTTTTTCAGAGCGCGAGACGGGAATCGAACCCGTCCCCCGTGGGGGATATGTACTTTATGGCAAAAGCTGATAAAAATTCAACTTCAACATCGTGGTTCTGTGTGATTAACAATCCCGAAGAGCATGGCTACACTGGGACATATAAAGAGATACTTGAGAAAATAGCACAAGCATGGATAATCGACGAGTATCGCGCTTGTGCTATGACTTATTGTGTATCCGCAGCAGGTTTACACCACGTTCACATGGTCCTATCAGATGATACTTCCCATCGTTTCAGTTATATAAAGAAGCTCTATCCTATGGCACATTGCGAGGAGACCCTAGGCTCAAAAAAACAAGCCGAGGACTACATATATAAAAAAGGTGCCTTTGAAGATGCTACAGAGAAGATACTTGAGATATATAAGCATGGTGAAATAAAGGGACGTCAAGGTAAGAGGAATGACATAGACCGCATTAATGAGTATCTCAATGAGGGCTTCACACCTTCGGAGATTTTCAAGCTCAATCTATCATATCGGCGTTATGAGAAAATAACGCGCGATGCTTATTTTGAGCTTAAGCGTCAAAGCGTACCAGTGTTTCGTGACGTTTATGTTGAATGGCACTGCGGCGCAGCCGGAACAGGAAAATCCCATGAATATGTGAATTTATGTGAAGAATATGGACGTGATAACGTATACTTCGCCAATGATTATGATAATGGCGGCTCTGGTCTTTTCGATAAATATAACGCGGAGAAGATTGTGTTTATTGACGAGTTCAAAGGACAAATCACGTTCACGAAGCTCTTGAGCCTGCTTGACGGTTACACCTCACAGGTGCACTGCCGTTATAATAATGTGTACATGTTATGGGACAAGGTTTATATATCCTCTATCTTCCCCCCGGAGCTTTTATACAAGAAAATGGTACAAGAAGATACTCACATAGATACTGTCGAGCAGTTAAAACGACGTATTGATAAAATAGTTTATCACTATAAAAGTGGCAATCAGTTTAAAAAATATGAGATGAGCATGAGAGACTATGTCAGTTATGACATGCTGAAAGTCAATGCTCTTGGCGATGATGACGGCTTTTTCAATGATGATGCTTGCAGTGAGCCGTTACCCTTTACATAATGGAGGTATATTATGGAAAATGTAGTTTATGGATTAGTGAATTATGGAAATGATACAATATCTGACGGAGCTAAGGGCTCGTTTGAGTATATCCGTGATGATATTGCGGATATTAAGAAAAGGTATATTGCCCTTGGATATCATTTATCAGAATTTGATAAGAATGAGTATTTCAAGGAGTACGGCTATTCTAATCTTGATGATTTTGTGCTTGCCAATTTCAATATTGATAAAAAGGCTTTGTCAAGAATATTAAGCGTGTATTACAAATTTAGTGAACCATACAAGATTTATGTGTCGGAAAGGTATTCCGAGTATTCATACAGCCAGCTTTGCGAGATGGTCAGTTTAAAAGATGATGAATTTAAAAGTGTCATCCCTAAGATGACCATTCGTGAAATTCGAGATTATAAAAAATCTCTAAAAAATGAAAAGTTTCGCGACGTCGCGAAAAATAAAGAAGTTGAGCAAAAAGTATTGACAAATCAAGAAAAGTGTGCATATACTTCTCCGCTTCCCGAGCCTGATGTACAGCGTCCTTTTGATGAACGCTATCAGCTTACCACGGGTAACGATTTATTTGTCGAGATAATGGAATGTTTAAAAAGTAACATTAAAAATGTAGACAAGGTATCCGCCATTGTAAAGTTATTAAATACCAGTGGACTGTAAAAATATGTAATTTTAGTTGACAATATACCCAAATGGTAGTATAATAAATAATGTGAGAGGGAGATATAAAGTGTATTACAGCACATACACTGGAAAGGAGGAAAAGACAATGGGTAAGAAAAAGAAAAAGTCTACAAAGCTTACTGATTTGGCGGTCGGCGCTTTGATAGACTTTTTAGTCGGGTTGCTGTTACTTCTTCTTGATAAGATATTGCATTAAGTCGAATTAACAGATTGAGCAGGGGGTGGGCTTCCACCCCTAGCAACCTAAATATATCACATTCCCATTGTTAAGTAAAGAGTATGTTATTAAAATTAGGTATTTTCTTTGTTGCACTAGGCGTTGTAAAGCTTTGTATTGCCTTAGTGATGCAAAATAATAACCGCAAAGAGGTATAAAGTGAATATTTACGAAAATATTAAAAACGCGAGAAAAAGAGCTGGATTGACCCAGACTGAACTTGCTACCGCTATCGGTGTAACGCAAAAAGAGATTAGCCGTTGGGAGACCGGGACCCGCACGCCACAAGTGGAGACTATTGCCAGTATATGCAAGGCATTGAATGTATCGGCTGATATTCTACTTGAAACCGGAATAAAATAGTTTTATGAAAAAAGATGACGAGAGTGCTGCTTGTCATCTTTTTTTGGCGACCAAAACAGACAAGGCTGCGCTTAGGGCTTGTCAAAAAAAATACTCGTTTTCGATACGCTTTTTGTATCGAAAAAGGAAGATTTTTATTGACGAGCGCGCCCCGGACGGCAGATACATTTACCCTCTCGACCAGGGGAAGGGTGCGCCCTTCCCCTCGCTCCTTTAGGCGGGGGTGGATTGGGTCAAGGGACGAGTCCCTTGCAGGTTGTTAGGACGGCGTCCTGACCCCTCGGAGAGCATATATATTTTGAAGTCTAAATTTTCCGCAAGCGGGTAGCCCACCGGAAGCACTTAGGATATGTCTTTTATATCCTTAGTGCGGGTTGGCAGGGCGCAGCCCTTTGAACCATTATAACAATAAAAAAATGTCAAAAAATTACCCTCAAAAAAATAAAAGAAGTTGGGGCTAGTATTACCCCCAACTTCCAAACAAAAACAAAAGTGTCACAAACCCTTATAAATCAAGGCTTTCCAGACTCGAATTTTGTTTAGAAGTAAAAAACAACTTCCAAACAAAATTAAAAACATATCAAATTATACACAAAATCTCACTTTGTCATTCTGTCAAGCTCATTATTTATCACTGTTTTTATTAAATTTTTACCCTGTTCATCAAGCAAATTATAATATTTTATAACATCGTCCATCACAACTGTGGAATTATTCTGTGATACTGCATTTCCTGTTTCAATTTTTTTATACTGACTGAGTAACTGATTTATGTATGAAAAGTCATATGCAGATGCGACTTTTATTCTTACAAGCTTAATATAAGAGCTCCCGTATAATACATTCTTAAATGTATCATTCTTAACACTTGCCGCTTTATCATGTGAAGCATCATCAAGCTCAATAGCTATGATTGGTCTTGCCGTATCAGGTTCAACGATTAAAAAATCCGTATGTTTAGCCATTATCCTAGCAAAGTTTCTCTTGTAATATTTATTGTGGTATTTAACTTTGAAAACGTCTGCCAACCTGACTTTGTAGTGAATTTCCACATTGAATTTTTTCAAAGCCTGCCGTAACTGTAAGTAGAATTTTAACTCAGTGGGAGTAAGAAGATTTGTAGGTACATAGTTATTTCTTATTATTTGTGCATCTTTCTCAGGATTGTAATTTTTTGTATGCTGTTTTACATCGGTTGAGCTATCGTCATCAGCTTCTACAGTCTCCCCGGATTGTGGTTGAAACATACGATAAATATAAAGAGCACCCAACATAACAATTAAAATAAAAATCATAGCATTAGTAATCGTTGTCATAGAAATATACCTCACTGTATTTTATAAATGTATCTTATGTTAGTAACAACTTGCTTTCTCGTTACCTGTGTCAAATTTGAAAAGAAACAACTTATATACTGCCATTCTCTTCCCGCGCCGCACGCGCGGCGCTTCAAAATCGTTTATTTTTAAAAAAGGGGGAAAATTACAATAGTGAGCAGAAATAATTTTACCCCTTTTTTAAAAATGCTTTTTCGATTTTGAAGCGACTCGCCTTAACCCCACCCTCAACTTCCAAACATTTTATTTATATTGAAGAAAAACCTCTAAAGTGTTATACTGTTTACTATCATAATTCGTGAGGTGTTTATATGTTCGGAAGAGGAAATAAAGATTCATACCTTACATACAAAAAGGTAAATATCGGTCTCAGTAACATATCAAGTCTTGTGTTCAGAGACCCTGAGCATGCAGATATTATCAATTTCAGCAAAGATGGATATTATTATGCATATCTGTGTGATGATAAAGCTGTGATTGATAAGAAGTTTGAGTTAATCAAATCGTATAAGCTTTGGCTCCGTGTCTATGATGATGATGAGCTCATACTTCACTGCTTCGCTGATGAAATCAAAGTTTATAAAAGTGAGGATATGTGTATTATCCAGCTTATCCACCCCGGAAACATTTTCGAGAATGACAATGAGCCGATGTTCAAGCGAATAGAAATAGAACGCTGGTAAAAAATAAGTACCCTATGGAATAAATCCATAAGGTACTTTTTATTTGTCATCGTTTGCAAAGTTCTCTAAGAATCCTTTTGTAAAGTCGGTAATTGACAAGCCACGATTATAAGCATACTGCTTTACCCTGTTATAAGTATTTTTATCAAGTCGCACTTTGATAGACTTTGTTTTAGATTTCCTGATTACCGTTTTAATGATAAAAAATAAAACAAGCTCAACAATAACTACTGCGGCAATAACCAGAAGTATCACCATTATATCTGTGTTCTCCAGTTTTGATAATAAATCCTGCATGGTATATCCCCCATTTATGAAATCTTGTGTTTACTTTCTGTGTTCTGAGATACTAATAATTCTTGATTTTTAGATGCATCATACTGTTCCACCCATTCTCTTAATATTTTTTCAATTTGTTTATTAGTTGTCCTATCTTCTTTAGCCGCAATATCCTTAATTCTCTCCATAAGTGCTTCATCAATTCTTAATGGATATGCTTTATTTTTGTAGTTTCCTTGTGGCATAAAATTTCCCCCTATTTTTTATAGATATCTATTGACAATCTAATAAATATATGATAAATATAATAATGTGTTCAGTAGATATCTACTAGATACATAATAAAGAATATGTTGGTTCACAGGACGGCAACCTAAAAACAGCCATCGAGAGAGAGAACGGCAGGACTTCGAGTCTGAGCAACTTACTTCCTGCCACTCTCATAAAAGTAATCACATGTAGTTTATCAAAAAAGAAAGGAAAAGGCAATAACAAATTGCCGGGGGAAGAAATGTACGAGACAACAGTACAGTTAAGTTTAGATGAGCTTACAGCAATTCATGCTCTTGTGTATGCTCAGATTTCAAGTAATGAGAGAAGCATCAGATTATGCGAATTAGCAAAGCTGGACACCAGCGAGTACATAAACATTAATGATGTTCTTGCAGGAATAAACAAGAAGCTTGAGAACGCAAGTATATATCTGCTCAATCCACAGATATGATAACAATTTATCCAGTCATCATATTCACTGCAGTATATATTTTAATTCTTATAATCGTAACTGTGATTATGAGTAAATCTGAAAAGTAATGCGGAGGTTTTAATATGGACTTATCATCATTTATGATTATTGCGTTTTTCGTAAGCTTGGTAATGAGTTGTATATTCTTTAGAGACTCAGATTAAATTGGAAACGGTTTAAATCCCAAATCAAAAAGCCACTAATAACCGTGCGAGCTTTACATGTAGGGACATGACGGTGTATAAAGGCTTTCCTATTCCCCTAAAAATAAATCAAAATAAAAGAAAAGAGGACGAGACAATGAAGAAAATTTTAGGTTACAGAAAGTTTAATTCCAAGAAAGGCACACTGGTATGCCTTGTATCTTATCAGGAGGATTTCTCAGATTATGATAAGGAGCACAGTGAGGAGCTTGCGGGCTCAAAAATAACCAATGCTATGGTTTTCGGAGACGACGGCAAGATATTTACCAAGGATTGCGTAGGTAAGGAGCTTCAGGGATTTGTAGGACACAGTAATGGAAGTACCATTATTCAGAATCCTTCTATTAAGTAGGTGGCAGCATGATTAGTGTTGTACTTCTCATAATGATTACCTTCTCTTTCTGTTACTCGGTAAAAGGCACAATAGACAGTATCAGAGGCAAGAGGTAATGAAAACAGATTTGAAAAATTTGTTATATGATAACAGATTTTATCTTTCAATAATTTTCGGGTGCATTGGTTTAACCATTGCAATGTGTATATTCGGGTAGGAGGTAAGTTTAAATGGTGGCAATCAGGAAGATTTTGAGAAAAGCAATTACATATATGTTAATTGGTGTCCTGACTGTCACCTCGCTTACTTCTTTTTTTATAACAAACGTCTATGCAGACGAGGAAGAAACAACTACCCGCGAAAGCGGTTCGCGTCCAACTGGTGGCTCTAATCCATATACCGGAAGCCCAGATAACGTATTCGATTTATGTAAAAACAGTTGGATATATTTATGTACACAGCTCGGTTTCTTCGTGAACGATATGTGTACTTTCGATTTGAGCAGTATCGGTGTCGGTGCTATTAATAATACAGACGATTTTGTTGAGTATCTCAAAGGTCATAATATGACAACTGACGACGTTGTTGAGTCTTATGATGACAGCACCGGAACTGTTAATTTATCAATAAATTATGTAAAGAATGTTTATAATGACGTTCTCGATGCAGTGCAGGAAGATGAAGGCTGGTATTGGTCGAATGGTAAATCTGGTATGGGATATCTTTCGGGTTTACAAACTGAAGTATATCGGAGTTTGAAAGAAAAAGCTTTAAATTCGACTGCATATTTTATTATGCCTAGTTACAGTTATTATAATAACTCGAATGTGATAGTAAAAGACCGTATCACTGTTTTATTCGTAGATGATTTTTATGTAGTAAAAGGAAGTTATCGAACTGTTATGGGCGATAAACCATATTATTATGGTACACCAATAATGTATGTTAAATCCGGTAATGAAAAAGCAGACATTACAACTGTGACTGGGCGATATAGTAATAATACAATATCTAATGATGATACAATAGATAATATTAAATACACTAATTATGACAGTTTTAGTGTAATATCAAAAATAGATTATTTTTATCTTTATAGGTTTTTGGGATATGTTAATTCAAATAATGCATATAAAGATATTATTGGAAACATTATATACGGTCCGCGGCAAAAAGTTTTTACATCTTTAAATAGTTATAATGTTAATAATAACAATTCAGGTGTGTTAATCCAATCAATCAATGAAAATTTATCATCAATCAGTATAAAACTTGATGACCTCAACCGCGACTGGCTAAAGGTCAACAATGAAATTAAAGACCTGATTGACGATTACATGAAGGACTTTCAGAACTACACTGAAAAACAGGACAAGATAGACGCCGCTATCTCCTCTACCCTAGCGACAATGAATGAGAACCTTGCTGCTGGTAAAGAGGATTTGATTGGAGCAATTAAGGAAAGTGCCGCCGTACAGCAGTTATGGCTTGAACGTATATATAATAAAGAAGTTGAAATATACACAAAGTACCTAGAAGAAAATGAGCAGACGCAGGCAGTTCTTGTAGGAATTTCCAATCAGTTAAAAGAGTATTTTGAAGCCAGTCTAAAAAATCAAGGCAATTATGTCACCTATGAGCAGTTTTCCTCATACGCACAACAGATTATAGATGCCATTAACAGTTCCAGTGGTAATTCCGGAACTGGAACAGATGGCACTGCTGTAGATATGACCACTGTTGATGAGTACATAAAGAAAATATATGAGAAGGAAGTCAATTTATATGACGAATTGCAGGCAATAAGCAAGAAGCTTGATAACATCAATGACAATCTGACTAAGTATCTGTGGAACAGCGATAAGTCAATTCCTTTTCTTGCTGATATTGCAAACCTTATAAAAGAAGGATTTGAAAAATGCACTGCCCCATTATCTGTAATATCAGAGAAATTAGATGAATTGATAGGATATGCAAAAAAAATACTTAATATGATAAGTGTACATAATCTGATTGATAGCATAGATAGAACCAAATCAGAAGATGAAGAAGAAAATGCAAGTCTGCTGGATTTAATTAACTGCGTATTGTATGCGGTTCTGATACTCGGTAGTCTTTGTGACTTATTCTTGAAGATGCTTGAGTATGTTATCCTGATGTTTCAGATTCCGGCAACTCCCGCATTGTTTAATGAATATCCTGAAATCCTACAAGGCTGGGAATATGCCGCCAGCTTCAAGATACCGAATACCGATTTTGGGATAATACAGTTTCTAAGATTACTGTTATATATAACATTGATATTTGGAGTAGTAAAAGTAATCAGACGTGCAATAAATAATGGCAGTATAGACGTTATCGGAAAGTAGGTAAATATGGTTCTAGCAGGAATATTTGAACAAATAGGACAGACGATTAATAACCTATTCGCTGTGGTAAAAGGTACTCTCACTGCCCTATCTCAGACACAAAAGCAGCTTGATAACTTCGGAAATACCATACAAGGCATGATTGATAATATGGCTTCCGGTACATCAAATACAGGTGTACCCATCACAGAAGCAATCGGAACAATACGATATTGTGTTGGAGACCCAGTTTATTTCACTATGTATTTAATAATACTGTTTGGTGTTTTGTTCACTGTTGTTAAGCTGGCGAATGTTGTTATACGTCAAATCATTAAGATAAGTGAGGTATTTACATCACTTGGAGGAAAACAAGGTGTTATTGATAAAATCAAGTCACTGTTTTCCGGTTTCTAAGTTAACTCTTGCAAGGTTAAATATATATAAATTAAAAAGGAGGATAAGAACATGACTAAGTTTATTCCAGCACTTGTTTCCGTTGTTGCTGAGGGTGAGACAGTAGCCGGAGCAACTCTCCAGTTAAACTTTGACCCTTCACAGATGTTCGCCTATACGAACGTCATTACTAACAGCATGATGCCGTTAGTGTATATCAGTGCAGGCTTTGCACTTGGTTTTACAATCATTTACAGCCTTAAGAATGCTTTTTCCGGCAGACTTTAGAGCTGGTTTGTATTGATAAAGTCATCACCGCCCCGCTCTTTGGGGTGGTGATGTAATCTAATACAGGGGGAATTTACATGGACATATATTATAAAATTTTGAACCTGATATTAGACATAGTTTTTGTTGTCATAATGTCGGTTTTTTTTTATGAAGAATTTCTATTTGAGAAGGAGAAATTAAAAGTGAAAAACTATTTCAAGAAATTTAAGAACATCTTGAAGCCTATTCTTATTTTCATTGCGTCATTTATCATTATGTTTCTGATTTTGCTTACTGCATTGTTTATCAAGACATATGCTGCTGAACCAGACACAATGCAGGCTTCATCAGAGAATGAAACACTTGAAAGCGTAACCATAACAGAAGTCGAAACTGTAAGTATAAATGATGAGGAACTTTCAAGCATAAGCGATGAAATTGAAAGCATATTAGACGACAGCATACCTGATAATGAAAATTCAGATTTATCTACTGAAGAGCAGGAAAGTACATCAGCAGATTTTACCGATAAGCCAGCAGATAAAACAATTATTATTTATCAGCTTCCAGCTCAGACTCAGGCTGCGCCCGAAACCGAACCCGAAACGCAGGCTGTTATTTATAACTCAATAGATGAGTATGTTGAGAATGAGACGCCTGCTCTTACATATTCTGAATATCTGATTATAAAAGAACAAAAAACACAGAATGTTATATTACTTTTTATTCTTGGTCTTGTATTTATAATCATGATTTCTATATGGAGAAAAAAGAGGTGATTCCGTGATACAGTTATTACTTTTTTTTATTTTTTTCACAGTCATACAGTTTGTGCTACAACTTATGATTAAGAAAAAATGGGGAGGTCGTAGAAGATGATAAGTGCAATTTTCACATTCATGGTTATTGTGCTTGCCTGTGATGTCGGTATAGAAGCTGTCATACAGGCAAACAAAATATGGAGGGTAAGAAGGAAATGATTAGTTATATGTATGAAGAGATAAATTATAATCTCATTTTCGGCATTGTGATAGCTGTTTATCTCATTATCAGAATGTCAACTGCATGCATTGAAGCAATGACTATTGTAAGAGGAGGAATTGATTAATGTATTATGTTATTACTAAGAGCGGAGTAAAGAGCAGCTCTTCACTTGATAAGCTTAATAACATACTTGATGCAAAGCTTGAAGAGGAAGAGTTTAAGTGTTATGGAGCAGATAGAATTGTAGAGCTTAATGAGGTAGACCTCGAATTTATCAGAGATAAACGCCGCATGTCAGCAATCGCTTTTCAGAATTTTTTTATGAAGGATACCCGCCCTACTATGTATTTTATAGTCCAGCTCATCATTATGTTTATCATATTGATAGGCGTGTTCAGCAAGTGAGGTGATTAAATGGCAGAAATTGATTTTCAGGACATACTTGATGAAATGACCGTATCAGACAAGCCAGCCGACCCTATACAGTCTATTTACAAAATAATACCGCAGTTTGATTCATGCCAGATTTCAATTATGTTTCAGGCAAGTTATTTTATAGAAAAGTGGGGACTTGAAGATTTGCGCGCTTTATTTAATGATATATCCGCGCTTATGAAAGAAAATAAATCCCTAGGATTTATGAGTTCTAAAACGCTTAAAGACTTGCTGGCGGCATACACTCAGAATGAAATGATTAGAGGTGTATCCGTTCGGAGCAATCCGAATGATAAAGACGCTAATCAGGGTATAATGTAATGCCCGGCGCAGTACTGGGTGTGTATGGTAAACAGCGTTCCGGTAAAACACTCATAGCTTATAAAATAGCTCGTGCACTACAAGATAGATGCAAAGAAGCCGGATATGATTTACGCGTATACACTAACCTATACACCACCGATGTCGGATTTACTTATGTAAGGAGCATTGACGAACTTCCGCTGGATTTAAGTCCGAAAATTGTCCTGATAGATGAGGTCTATAATGGTCTTGATGCTCAGGACTACCGTAAGCTAAAGAATATTTCAATATTCTTAAATACAATCGGTAAGCAAAACTGCTTGTTTATTTATACATCTATAGAGGCAAGCATGGTTTATAACCGTCTGCGAACTCAGAGTAATGCTGTCATACTTGCTAAGGGTGATAGGCAGCGGATTCATTATAAATACATAAACATGAATACCATGAGCGCAAGAGATTTTATGTGCATTAAAAATGCACAATTATTTAAAAATGTGAACTATGATACTCAGTTTATCCCTGTTGAATTTAACTGGGATATGACTACATGGGTTGGAAAGCTGAAAAATTTTTATAAAGAAAATTATGGTTTTGAGCTGTAGCGCCCTGCGTTGCAGGCGCAGCAGCTCAACCATTCTTTATAAAAAACAGCTTCCACCCTACAGTTAATTCGGTGGTAAACTGATATCTTTCAATTTTTAAAGGGGGAATTTTAATGTTAGAAAATGAATGGCTCGCTATCGGCTATGAAAAGGGCATCATTAGCGATGTCCCGGCTGATAAACAAGTAAGTTTCAAGCTGGCATATGAAGGCTGGTTTCTTACGAAAATCAATGCAATAAAATCTCAGTCTGTAGACCGGATTGAGGTTACATATAACAAGTATTATGCGAATAACGCTATAACTGATATGTCAGTACACCAGATAAATGAAGTTTACATATATCAGTTTCTCAATGATATCCTTATTAAATATAAGAATATCACTCAAAAAGAATTTAACCGAATATATCAGATAATTAATAACACTATGCAATATGCCTATGAATGTAATATAGGATATGCTAATCCTATTAACTGGGCTATAGTAAAAAGGTATATTGCAGAAGGCAATATAAAAAAGAATACAAAAGTTGAACATTGCATTAGTTCTACTGATAGAACCGCTATCATCAATGCAGTGCTCAATGATAATATTTACCCTCTTAAGCGTTCGGCGAGTTTATGTGTATGCTTGAATTTTTATCTAGGCTTAAGAATAGGTGAATTAGCAAGCATCACATGGAATGACATTGATTTTAATGCCAGAAAGCTCTATGTGCATACAACTCAGACAAAGAGTTATGAGCGAGACAATGCAGGTAATCGTGTTGGAGCTATCGCCTATCATGACCAGGATACCACTAAGACACCACATGGTGTGAGATATATACCGCTTGTTAATGAAGCTGTATATATCTTGCTGAAGCTTAAAGAGTATCACCTTCAGCAAGGATACGCTGATAAACATATCGCGTATGATGGAACTGATACCATCTTGAGCAAGAGCCTTGAGCGTACGATTGCCCGGCTCAATGAACTGTGCGACGTGCTTCCATTTAATTCACATCTTATTCGTAAGACATTCGCCACTACTCTGCATGAGAATGGTGTGCCTACTAAGATTATATCCGACCTCATGGGGCACGCAGAGATACGAACTACGGAGAAGTTTTACATTATTAGCTCTGGAAATGATATCACTTATTTAAGAGAGATGATACAGGACGCACTGAGAGTGAGGTGACTGATATGTCGTTATTAGATGTGGCAATAGCATTACTACATACGCAAGGTTTTATATGTATATATGGATTTATATTTTATATATGTGTACTTCTATTACTAATTATATTGAGATAGACGGATAGGTGAGATAATGTATATAAATGCTTGTTTAAATGTTATTTTAGATTTATGTTTTACAATACTTATTTTTAGTAAGCGATTAATAACAACCCGTCCACTCTTACCGGGCAGTCCTCCAACTGCA
>CAMEEX010000059.1 GCA_945915235.1 uncultured Clostridia bacterium
GAGGTTCAAAGAAATCTACTCCTTATGCAGCTCAGATGGCAGCAGAAACTGCTACTAAGGCAGCTTTAGTACACGGTTTAAAGACTGTAGACGTTATGGTTAAGGGACCAGGCGCAGGTCGTGAGGCAGCTATTCGTGCTCTTCAGGCATGTGGTCTTGAGGTTACCAGCATTAAGGACGTTACACCAGTTCCACACAATGGATGCCGTCCACCAAAGCGTAGAAGAGTCTAATAGGAGGTAATAAAGATGGCTATTAATAGAGTTCCTGTTCTTAAAAGATGCAGATCACTTGGATTAGATCCAATTTATTTAGGAATAGATAAGAAATCAAACAGACAGTTAAAGAGAGCCAACAAGAAGGTGAGCGAGTATGGTCTCCAGCTCAGAGAGAAGCAGAAGGCTAAGTTCATCTATGGCGTATTAGAGAAGCCTTTCCGTAACTACTTCGAGAAGGCTGAGAAGATGAATGGCCAGACAGGTGAGAACCTCATGGTTATTCTTGAGTCAAGACTTGACAACATTATTTTCAGATTAGGTTTTGCCAGAACAAGAAAGGAAGCTAGACAGATCGTAGATCACAAGCATGTTCTTGTAAACGGTAAGGCTGTAAATATCCCATCTTACTTAGTTAAGGCTGGCGATACAATCGAAATCAAGGAAAAGAACAAGTCTTCTCAGAGATATAAGGATATTCTTGATGCAACTGCCGGAAGAGTAGTTCCGGAGTGGCTTGAGGCTGATTCAGAGAATTTAAAGGGTGCAGTTAAGAACCTTCCTACAAGAGAGGTTATTGATGTTCCTGTTGATGAGATGCTTATAGTCGAGTTATACTCTAAGTAATAATTAGGCCGTATAACGCCCTCACACATAATATAACCCAAAAGGAGGGGCTTTTCAGTGTTCGATTTTAAAATACCAAAAATTGAAATTGCAGAGATGTCTGAAGACAAGAAGTATGGAAGATTTGTCGTTGAACCACTTGAAAGAGGCTACGGTACAACACTGGGCAACTCACTTAGAAGAATTATGCTTTCTTCATTGCCGGGTGCTGCAGTAAGCCAGGTTAAGATTGAAGGCGTGTTACATGAGTTCAGTCCTATTCCGGGTGTTAAGGAAGACGTTACTGAGATTATCATGAACATCAAGAAGCTCGCTATCAAGAACAACAGTGAGACGAATGAGCCTAAGATCGCTTACATCGAATGCGATGGAAGAGAAGGTGTTGTAAGAGCATCTGATATTCAGGTTGACTCAGACATTGAAATACTTAATCCTGACCTTAAAATCGCCACACTTAACGGCGGTCCTGATTGCAAGCTTTTCATGGAGCTTACAATTACTAAGGGCAGAGGCTATGTCAGCTCAGAGAAAAATAAGAGCGAGGATCAGCCAATCGGCACACTTGCCATTGACTCCATCTACACACCTGTTGAGAGAGTTAATTTAGCGGTTGAGAATACTCGTGTAGGTCAGATTACTGACTATGATAAGCTTACCTTAGATGTATTTACTAACGGTACACTTGCACCGGACGAGGCTGTAAGCCTTGCTGCAAAGGTACTCAGTGAGCATCTTAGCTTATTCATCGATTTATCCGAGAATGCCAAGAAGATTGATGTCATGGTAGAGAAGGAAGACGATGAGAAGGAGAAGGTTCTTGAGATGAGCATTGACGAGCTCGAGTTATCAGTTCGTTCATATAACTGCTTAAAGAGAGCCGGTATCAACACAGTTGAGGAATTGTGTAACAGAACTTCAGAGGATATGATGAAGGTGAGAAACCTCGGACGTAAGTCATTAGAGGAAGTATTGGCTAAGTTAAAGGAACTTGGACTTCAGCTTAATCCATCCGAAGAATAAAGCATAAATAGATAATTATTAGCGGTAAATCCAAAGTGTACGCTAATAATTTTCTCTATGTGGAACTAATTTACATTCGGTAAGTAAGTCCAAAGTGCGTGGCCGGATGCACCATGAAAGAGAGGAAAAATTAAAATGGCAAAGTATAGAAAGCTTGGAAGAACATCAAGCCAGAGAAAGGCTTTAATCAGAAATCAGGTTACAGCTTTATTATATAACGGAAAGATTGTTACAACAGAGGCTAAGGCTAAGGAAATCCGCAAGGTTGCAGAGGGACTTATCGCTATGGCTGTAAAGGAGAAGGATAACTTCGAGGAAGTAACAGTTCAGGCTAAGGTTGCCCGCAAGGACAGCGAAGGCAAGAGAGTTAAGGAAGTTGTTGATGGCAAGAAGAAGACTGTATACGATACAGTTGAGAAGAAGATTAAGAAGGATATGCCTTCAAGACTTCATGCCAGAAAGCAGATGAACAAGGTTCTCTACTCCGTAACAGAGGTTCCTACAGAGGTTGCAGGAAGAAAGAAGAATACTAAGGAAGTTGATTTAGTTGCTAAGTTATTTGATGAGATCGCTCCTAAGTATGAGTCCCGCAACGGTGGTTACACAAGAATCGTAAAGATCGGACCTCGTAAGGGCGATGCTGCTATGGAAGTAGTAATTGAGTTAGTATAATTATATTAAACGAACAGGAAGCGAATGTTGCTACGCAGCATTCGCTTTTTCTGAATGGTGGAGAAAATTATGAACATTGTACAGGCTAAAGACCTTACATTTGAATATATAATAAGAGATGACGAAGACAATATTGAGAACGTGAAAACAGCGGTTGACCACGTTTCTCTTGATATAGAACAGGGACAGTTTATCGCGATATTAGGGCATAATGGTTCTGGCAAATCCACGTTTGCCAAGCATATAAATGCACTTCTCTCACCGACGGAGGGCAGTATATGGGTGGACGGAATGGACACGAAGGATGCGGATAAGCTGTGGGATATACGACAGACGGCAGGAATGGTGTTTCAGAACCCGGACAATCAGATTATCGGAACGATAGTCGAGGAGGACGTAGGCTTCGGACCGGAGAACCTCGGCGTGCCGACACAGGAGATATGGGAGCGTGTCGATGCCTCGCTTGAGGCAGTGGGAATGACGGAGTACCGCCGTCATTCGCCAAATAAGCTGTCGGGAGGACAGAAACAGAGAGTAGCCATAGCGGGCATACTCGCCATGAAGCCTAAGTGTATCGTGCTCGACGAGCCTACGGCGATGCTCGACCCTAACGGGCGCAAGGAGGTTATCGCCACGATAACCAAGCTCAACAGGGAGGAGCATGTGACGGTAATTCTCATAACGCACTATATGGACGAGGTAATAGGTGCGGACAAGGTGTTTGTCATGGACGAGGGCAAGGTAGTGATGAGCGGAACACCGAGAGAGGTCTTTTCAAAGGTGGAGCAGTTAAAGGCATTAAGGCTTGACGTGCCGCACACAACCGAGCTTGCGTTTGAGCTTGAGAAGGCGGGAATACCGATGAAGAGAGGTATTCTCACTATACCGGAATTTACGCAGGAGCTTATGAGAATAAGAGGAAATAAATGATATTTCCAATCAGGGAATTTATAATAAAGAGGAGAAATTCATGTTAATCATACTTGATAAGGTGAATTATGTATACAGCGAGGGAAGCGGCTTCGAGAAGAAGGCGCTTGACGATGTGAGCCTGACAATAGATAAGGGCGAATTTATCGGTCTTATCGGACACACGGGCTCGGGCAAGTCCACACTGACACAGCATCTTAACGGACTTTTGCGGGCGACGAGCGGCAGCATATATTACGACGGTCAGGACATCTATGATAAAGGCTTCGTTATGAAAAATCTTAGGAGCAAGGTAGGGCTGGTATTCCAGTATCCTGAGCATCAGTTGTTTGAGAGCGATGTGTTCACGGATGTGTGCTTTGGACCGAAGAACCTTGGGCTGGATAAGAAAGAAGTGGAGCTCAGGGCATTTCAGGCGCTCGAGATGGTGGGATTTCCGAAAGAATTATTTTACAATTCGCCGTTTGAGCTTTCGGGAGGACAGAAGAGAAGGGCTGCGATTGCGGGCGTGCTTGCCATGAAGCCTGAGGTGCTCATTCTTGACGAGCCGACGGCGGGACTTGACCCTAAGGGCAGGGACGAGATTTTAGACCAGATAAAAAAGCTACATGATGAGACGAACATCACGGTAATACTCGTGTCGCACAGCATGGAGGACGTGGCAAAGTATGTCGGCAGACTGATTGTACTTGACCATGGAAAGGTTATGTATGATGACACGCCGAAAAAAGTGTTCAGGAACTATAAGGAGCTTGAGGGTATGGGACTTGCAGCGCCGCAGCTCACATATATACTGAACGATCTGAAGGAAAAAGGCTTGGATGTATACACTGACGCAATCACGATGGAGGAGGCAGCCGTCACCGTAAAGAAGGCACTTGGAGGTTACTAAATGTTAAGGGACATAACAATAGGACAGTACTATCCGTCAAACTCAGCTATTCATAAGCTTGACCCGAGAGTTAAGCTGTTCTGGACACTTATATACATTATATCGCTGTTTTTGGGGCAGCATATTCTCATATATGCCATAGCAGGATTGTTTCTGTTTGCATGTATCAGAATGTCCAAAGTTCCGGTAAAGTTTATTTTAAGGGGACTCAAGGCGGTTTTCATGCTGCTTCTGTTCAGCGTTATATTTAATATTTTCCTGACGGACGGCGAGGTTATTTTTCAGGTATGGAAGATAAAGATAACAAAAGAGGGAATTTACATCGCGACTGCGATGGCGGTGAGGCTGGTATTTCTCATTATGGGCTCGTCGCTTATGACATTGACAACCACACCGAATGACCTGACGGACGGTCTCGAGAAGAGCCTTGGCTTTTTGAAGGTCATAAGAATACCTGTACATGAGATATCCATGATGATGTCGATAGCGCTCAGATTTATACCTATTCTCATCGACGAGACGGACAAGATTATGAAAGCACAGCAGGCGAGAGGAGCCGATTTTGAGACAGGGGGAATTGTAAAGAAGGCGAAAGCCATGGTTCCGCTTCTTGTTCCGCTGTTCATATCGGCGATAAGGCGCGCTTACGATTTAGCGACAGCCATGGAGGCAAAGTGTTACAGGGGCGGCGAGGGGAGAACGAAGATGAAGCCGCTCAAGTATAGGAAGGCGGATGCTGTAGCGTATGCAGTGATATTTGCATATCTGGGAGTTATGATTGCGGTAAAAATATGTTTTGTTTAGACCATTAGTGTGGTAAAATATATATGTAATAGCAATCGGAAATGCCTATGCTGTCTTATAACGTGGAGAGCTTAGCTTAATTCCATGTGACAGCGGCGGGGAGCCCATAGTGGCGGAACGGAGGGTAAATATGCTTGATAAGTGGATTAAACCGGAAAGACCTGATGATGCGGAGATAAATGAGGGTATTGAGGCAGTCAGAAAGAGATTAAGTGACATACAGATACAGGTTAGGGAGAAAAAAATTCCCGTGATGGTCGTTTTGGAGGGCTGGGACGCGGCAGGCAAGGGAAGTGTGCTTGGAAAGGTTATAAAGGATCTCGACCCACGATTTTTTGATGTGAGAACAATGGACAGACCATCAGAGGACGAGCTTCGACGACCGCTCATGTACAAGTATATTTCACAGATACCTGAGGCAGGCAAGTTCATGTTCTTAGAGGGAAGCTGGATGGACGAGCTCAATACGGCATTTTTAAAGGAGGAGATATCCCGTGATGAGTACGAGAGAGGCTGTCGCTCGGTGGAGTGCTTTGAGAGACAGCTTGCCGACAACGGATATCTTCTGCTCAAGTTCTTTTTTCATATAAGTAAGAAGGAACAGAGAAAGCGCATGGATGTGCTTCTTGAGGACAAGAACACGAGCTGGAGAGTGACCGATAAGGACAAGTGGCAGAACAAGAACTATGAGAAGTGCTTTAAGCAGTATGACGAGTTCATGCAGCGCTCGGAGGAGAACAGAACGCCTTGGCATATCATAGATGCCAAGCATCAGAAATGGGCGCAGCTCGAGCTCATGTCGATTATGCTTGAGGAGATTGACGAGAGGCTTGAGAAGGGGGCACAGGAGGCGGTTATACCTGAGAACACGTTCAAGCTTAAGAGCATGCCTCTGCTGTCGGAGATTGAGCTCGACAAGGAGATGGATATAAACGAGTACCGCAGGGAGCTTGAAAAGTGTCAGAAGAAGCTTGCGAAGCTTCACAATGAACTCTACCGCAAAAAGATACCTGTTGTCATAGCGTACGAGGGCTGGGACGCAGCGGGCAAGGGCGGCAACATCAAGAGAATTGCCGGGGCGCTCGACCCGAGAGGATATGATGTGCACCCTATAGCGAGCCCTGAGCCGCACGAGAAATCGAGACATTATCTGTGGCGTTTCTGGACGAGACTGCCTAAGACCGGGCATATAGCTATCTTTGACAGAACGTGGTACGGGAGAGTCATGGTCGAGAGACTTGAGGGCTTTTGCAGCAGGAACGACTGGCAGCGCGCCTACAATGAGATAAACGAGTTTGAGCGTGAGTTAAAAGACTGGGGCGCGGTCATCATAAAGTTCTGGGTACAGATTGACAAGGATACCCAGCTTGAGCGTTTCAGGGACAGAGAGAACACACCTGAGAAGCGCTGGAAGATTACCGACGAGGATTGGCGCAACCGCGAAAAGTGGGATTTGTACGAGGACGCGGTAAACGAGATGATACAGAAGACCAGCACCGACTTTGCACCTTGGTATATTTTGGAGTCGAACAATAAGTATTATGCTAGGATAAAGGCGTTGAAGATTGTGATAAGGGAGATTGAAAAGGCGCTTGGCAGGTAGTGTATGGGTTACAGATTTTTATGTAGATACCAGTGTGGTCCCGTAAGAACTTTTGATTAAAATATATTAATTGACTGTAATTAGCAGGGTTTTTATGAGTCTGAAAGAGCAGCTTGTGAAATACCGTCTGCGGAATGGAGATTATATGCGTTATATGCTTCGTGTAGCTTATGACGGAACAGAATACTGTGGCTGGCAGATACAGCCCGGACTCAGGACTGTTGAGGGCACTCTAAAGAGCGCCCTCAACAAGCTTATGGGGGTTGAGGTTCCGATGATTGGGGCGAGCCGCACCGACGCGGGGGTTCATGCTGAGGGAAATGTCGCGGTGTTCGACTGCGATACGACCATTCCGGCGGACAAGATAAAGTATGCACTCAACAATCTGCTTCCCGAGGACGTTGTCGTCGTGGAGTCAAAGCAGGTGGAGGCGGATTTTCACCCAAGGCACTGTGACTGTAGAAAGACCTACCAGTACAGGATACTGAACACGCCGCTGCCCGACCCTAACAGGCGCAGGAACACATATTTTTACCGGGGACAGCTTGACATGGAGGCGATGAGAAAGGCCGCCGGGTATATTGTGGGGGAACATGACTTTGTGTGCTTCATGGCATCCGGGAGTCAGGTCAAGGATACGGTCAGAACAGTGTATTCGCTGGAACTCGACCGAAGAGATGATGTCGTCACGATGACCATACAGGGGAACGGTTTTTTGTATAATATGGTCAGAATTATAGCCGGAACGCTTATTATGGTGGGCAGAGGTCAGATGAAGCCGCAGGAAGTAGAAAATATAATTGACAAGAGGGACAGAAGGGGAGCAGGGCCTACAGCTCCGGCAAAGGGGCTTACGCTCAAGGTGATTGAGTATGAATGATGAACGTGAGGTTGGAGGTGGCAGGAACAGCTACGGCTGCTCCGATGCCGAGTATGATATCCACAAATATAAGTATAATCGTGTGCTTTTTCACAATATGATGGGATTTATGGATATGTGTCTGGAGATTGATCTTGTCTCCGGTTCAGTTATAATCATGCACATGCGTGAGAGAAAGGATCTGATTGGACAGCAGTATAATTATGACAGCTTTATGAGAAAAATAGCTGAAAATTATATATATAGTCAGGATTATCGTTTTTTTTCATGGCAGATGGATACACATAATCTTATCAGGCTTAAACAGGAAACGGAGTTCAATGTGCATATATGGGGAGCTTCAGGGCTGCCGGAGTCTCTCAAGGTCATTCTGACGCCTTTGGCTGACAAGGATGGGAATGTAAACTGTGTATATATGAGTGCAAAAAATGTAGAAGCAGATATTCAGAGGGAAAAGCTTATGGAGAAGGAGAAAAACGCAATCTTTGCGGCCATGAGCAATTTATATCTGTGCATTGTGTATGCGGATTTGACAAGAGATATCTGTGAATTGTTTGCAAATGGGGTTGTTGAGGCAGCTCTTCCAAGGCGGACAAAATATAAGAATGTATATGAATATGTATACAACAGGGTGCTATTTGAATATCGAGGGAAGTTTGAAAAATATTTCGAAGCCGATGCGGTGAAACAGCATTTTCGCGAGAGTGGAGAGCCCATAGTGCTTGAGATACCGCAGAGTTTTTCGGATGGCTGTCATTGGACAGAAATCAAGGCGGATGCCATAACCGGCAGCGAAGATGAACTGGTGGTGGTTATGCTGCTGTCAGTCATCGATGCGCGCAGAAAGACGGAAATTGATGCAAAAGAAAGACTTGAGCGTGCCAACGAGCAGCTTAGAAAGAACCTTATAAGTGAGGAACAGTACAGGCATGCGATGACATCAGGGGCTTCAACGGTTTACTATGTCAATCTTACGGCAAACTGTATTGCGGATGAGGTATATGAGACAATTGACGGAGTTAAGATGCCTTTACTAAGGGAGGTAGGTCTTTTTGCACCATGCAGATTTGATGAATTCTCATGCAGATGGGCAGAAAAGATGGTTGTCGAGCAGGAAAGAGAAAATTTTAGAAAAATATATAATCGTGAGAACCTGATGGAATCCTTTTTAAACGGCAGGCCGGAGATTGTTCACGAATTTCAGTCCAAACTGGGTGGGAAGGATACTATAAGAATACTGCGTCAGACAATCCTTATGGTGAGGGCGAATAGTGCCGGTGATATAACGGCGATGTGTACCATAAAGGATGTGACTGAGCTTAGGGAGGACGAATATAAGAAAAAAAATTCACTTGTAAAAGCATATGAAGCGGCTAAGCAGGCGAATGAGGCAAAATCGGATTTCCTTTCGCGGATGAGCCACGACATACGAACGCCAATGAATGCTATTATGGGTATGACAACGATAGCACAGATGCATATTGGCGACAATGAGAAGGTATCCGACTGCCTCAGAAAGATTGAGATGTCGAGCACACATCTTCTTGGACTCTTAAATGAAGTACTGGATATGAGCAAAATTGAAGCCGGAAGCTTTGAATTGACGCAGGAGCAGTTTGACATAGTGGAGTTGATACATAATCTTCTGGATATGTCGAAGGCGGTGATAGATGAAAAACACCACGAGCTGGAGCTTGATATTGGGCCGCTTACACATAGAGTTGTTGTCGGTGATTCACAGCGTATACAGCAGGTGTTTGTAAATCTTCTCGGAAATGCCGTAAAATATACACCTGAGCATGGTAAAATCAAGGTGGGACTCAGTGAGAAGCCTTCAAGGACTCCTATACTCGGCTGCTATGAGATGGTTTTCGAGGATAACGGAATTGGCATGACACCGGAATACATGGAGTATATTTTCGAGCCGTTTTCGAGAGCTGAGGACACCAGAATAAATAAAATCGAGGGGACAGGTCTTGGACTGTCGATAGCGCAGAGCATTGTGGAGATGATGGACGGGTCAATACAGGTTGAGAGCGAGGTCAACAAGGGCTCTAAGTTTACGGTTACGGTTTTTCTAAAGCTGGCAGAGGGGATTTATCAGCCTAAGAAGATTAATAAGCCGCAAAATGGCAATAATACACTGTATGAGAACAATTACAGAATATATGAAGGTAAAAATATTCTGCTTGTTGAGGACAATGAGAGAAATGCTGAAGTGGCAGCAGAGCTTATCGGAATAACCGGCGTGAAGGTGGAGCTCGCGGAGAATGGCAAGGTGGCGCTTGAGCGCTTCATGCAGCATGAGGCAGGCTATTACGGGCTTATCTTTATGGATATCCAGCTTCCTGTGATGAACGGTTATGAGGCTGCGCGCAAAATCAGGGCGCTTGACCGTGAGGACGCGGAAAGCATACCGATAATAGCGATGACGGCGAATGCTTTCACCGAGGATGTGGAGGCGGCGCACTCTGCCGGAATGAATGAACATATAGCGAAACCGTTGGAGTTTGAGAGACTGACCGAGATTTTGAAGAAATGGCTTGGATAATTTTTGAAAAAAGACAGGGTTAATTCTTGACAATTACAACGAGATAGTATACTATAACTTTGGTTAGATGATACTAACTTGTGAATAATCATGTAAAACTTCTTTCGGAAGGGTTTGTCTGGCCCTTCCGGAGAGGTAATTATTGCGCTGCCGCGAAGCGGCGGAAGGGAGATTATGTCAATGAATTATCTTGAGATTGAGAAAGTTATCGGAAGGGAAATATTAGACTCCAGAGGAAATCCTACCGTTGAGGCGGAGGTATATCTTGCAGATGGAACAGTCGGAAGAGGAACAGCGCCAAGCGGTGCTTCCACGGGTGAGTTCGAGGCGCTTGAGCTCCGCGACGGTGACAAGTCAAGATACCTCGGAAAAGGCGTGTTAAAGGCTGTTGAAAATATAAATACGATTATCAACGATGCGGTAACGGGTCTTGACGCATCGGATATATATGCGGTTGACAGGGCTATGATTGAGGCTGACGGAACCAAGGACAAGTCAAAGCTTGGTGCCAATGCAATTCTCGCGGTTTCGATTGCGGCGGCAAGAGCGGCTTCCATATCGCTCGACATTCCGCTCTATCGTTTCCTTGGCGGAATATCCGGAAACAGACTTCCTGTTCCTATGATGAACATTGTGAACGGAGGCTGCCATGCACTCTCCTCAGGGCTCGATGTTCAGGAGTTTATGATTATGCCTGTCGGAGCGCCTTCATTTAAAGAGTGCTTAAGATGGTGCGCCGAGGTATTCCATGCACTTGCTTCCATATTGAAGGAGAGAGGGCTTGCGACCTCTGTAGGTGATGAGGGAGGCTTCGCACCTGCACTCAAGTCCGACGAGGAGGCAATCGAGACAATTCTCGAGGCAGTAAAGAAGGCAGGCTATGAGCCGGGACGCGATTTTAAGATTGCCATGGACGCTGCTTCCTCGGAGTGGAAGAGCGAGAAGGGTAAGGGTTTCTACAAGCTTCCTAAGGCGGGAACAGAGTATACGGCAGAGGAGCTCATTGAGCACTGGGTTAAGCTCTGCGAGAAGTATCCTATAATCTCAATCGAGGACGGACTCGACGAGGAGGACTGGGAAGGCTGGCAGAAGCTCACCAAGAGGCTTGGCGATAAGGTTCAGCTTGTCGGAGATGACCTTTTCGTAACCAACACCGAGAGACTTGCCAAGGGCATTGAGCTCGGCGCAGGAAATGCTATTCTCATCAAACTTAACCAGATTGGTTCCGTGTCCGAGACACTCGAGGCAATCAAGATGGCTCACAAGGCAGGCTACACAGCAATTTCATCACATCGTTCAGGTGAGACGGCTGACACCACAATCGCTGACCTTGCGGTGGCACTCAACACCTGCCAGATTAAGACCGGAGCACCGAGCCGCTCGGAGCGTGTTGCAAAGTACAACCAGCTTCTCAGAATTGAGGAGGAGCTCGGGGCAGCAGCCGTTTATCCGGGAATTAAGGCTTTCAATGTGAAGCAGTGACAGCACGGTGTGAGGCACGCAGGGGACGGTGCATTTCAGGTATGGCATAAAAATTCTCATATATAACAGAATAAATTTGACGTGTGCAGATTTTATGGTCTGTGCACGCCTTTTTGTATAATAGAGCTAGGGCATCAAAATATGCGCTATAGCTTTAATTGTGTATAACGTGTTATATACTGTGGTGGAATTTGGGTTACGGCAGTTTTAAGTCGCCATAGGTAACTTTGCAATTATTTGACAGCGATTGGAAATTGCGGTTTTATCGGGGATTGTCTAAAATATAACAATGTCTGGGAAGTGCGTATTTGTAAGCATGTATTGGGGAATCGTGATTGGTACTGTCTCAGATAATATGATATACGCAGGACAATCTGCTGAATGGAGAGAAATATGTCAGAAATGAACATTGTTGAAAAGCAGCCTCTCACAGATGAGTATCTTAAGAAGATGGACGCTTACTGGCGTGCAGCCAACTATCTTGGCGCAGCCCAGTTATATCTGCTTGACAATCCGCTGCTTCGTGAGCCGCTTACCATGGATCACATCAAGAAGAAAATTGTAGGTCACTGGGGAACAGTTCCGGGACAGAATTTTGTATATGTACATTTGAACCGTGTTATAAAGAAGTATGACCAGGATATGATCTTGATTTCAGGTCCGGGTCATGGCGGTAACTTCTTCGTTGCCAATACATATCTTGAGGGAACCTACAGCGAGGTATATCCGAACATCGGTGAGGATATGGACGGACTTAAGAAACTGTGCAAGCAGTTTTCATTCCCGGGCGGTATCTCAAGCCACGTTGCTCCTGAGACACCCGGTTCCATCAATGAGGGCGGTGAGCTCGGTTACTCACTCGCACACTCCTTCGGAGCAGTATTTGACAATCCTGACCTCGTGGTGGCTTGTATTGTCGGAGACGGTGAGGCTGAGACAGGTCCTCTCGCCACATCATGGCAGTGCAACAAGTTCTTAAATGCCAAGAATGACGGTGCTGTTCTTCCTATCCTTCACTTAAACGGATATAAGATAAGCAATCCTACCGTTCTTGCCCGCATATCACATGAGGAGCTTGAGCATTTCTTCGACGGCTGTGGCTGGAAGCCATATTTTGTTGAGGGCGATGACCCTATGACAATGCACCGCAAGATGGCTGAGACTCTCGATACCTGCATGGACGAGATCAAGGCAATCCAGAAGGCTGCAAGGGAGGATGGGGACACCACAAGACATAAGTGGCCTATGATAGTTCTTCGCACACCTAAGGGCTGGACAGGTCCTAAGGAGGTTGACGGCAAGCAGATTGAGGGCTCCTTCAGAGCACATCAGGTTCCTATCTCCATGGAGAAGCCTGAGCATCTCGAGCTCTTAAAGAACTGGCTGTTAAGCTATCACCCTGAGGAACTTTTCGATGAGAACGGCAGACTTATTCCTGAACTCAAGGCTCTCGCTCCTACCGGTGACAGAAGAATAGGTTCCAACCCACATGCAAACGGCGGTAAGCTTTTGAAGGATTTAAGACTTCCTGATTTCAGAAAGTACGGCATAGATGTACCTAAGCCCGGCGCTGTCGAGGCACAGGATATGATAGAGCTCGGTGGATTTGTAAGAGATATCTTCAAGCTCAACGAGGAGTCAAAGAACTTCCGTATATTTGGACCTGATGAGACCATGTCCAACCGTCTCGGAAAGGTATTTGAGGTAACTAACCGTGACTGGAACAACGAGAAGCTTGAGTCCGATGAGTTCCTCGCAACAGACGGACGAGTAATGGATTCAATGCTCTCAGAGCATATGTGCGAGGGCTGGTTGGAGGGATATCTCCTCACAGGCCGTCACGGATTTTTCGCAAGCTACGAGGCATTCATAAGAGTAGTAGACTCAATGTGTGCACAGCACGCGAAGTGGTTAAAGGTATGCAACCAGCTTCCTTGGAGACAGTCCATTGCATCGCTTAACCTTATCCTTTCGTCGAATGTATGGCAGCAGGATCACAACGGATTTACACATCAGGATCCGGGCTTCCTTGACCATATCGCCAACAAGAAGTCGGACGTTGTACGTCTCTATCTGCCACCTGACACGAACTGCCTTCTTTCATGCTTCGATCACTGCATCAGAAGCCGTGATTATGTGAACGTGCTTGTAACCTCGAAGCACCCAAGACAGCAGTGGCTCACTATGGAGCAGGCTGTAAAGCACTGTACACAGGGTATCGGTATCTGGGAGTGGGCAAGCAACGACCAGGGTCAGGAGCCTGACATCGTTATGGCTTGTTGCGGCGACACACCTACACTTGAGACACTTGCCGCAGTCACGATTTTGAGAAAGGCTCTTCCAGAGCTCAAGATCCGTGTTGTAAACGTAGTCGACCTTATGAAGCTCGAGCCGAGCACAAAGCACCCACACGGTCTTACGGACGCAGAGTACGACGCATTATTCACAAAGGATAAGCCGATTATATTTGCCTTCCACGGTTACCATACACTTATCCATGAGCTCACATACCGCAGAAATAACCGCAACCTTCATGTTTACGGCTATCAGGAGGAGGGTACAATCACGACTCCTTTCGATATGAGAGTCCAGAACGAGATTGACCGTTTCAACCTTGTAAAGAATGCAATCCGCTTCCTTCCGCAGCTCGGAAACAGAGGCTCATACCTTGTACAGCAGATGAACGACAAGCTTGTTGAGCATAAGCAGTACATTCACGAGTACGGCCTTGACTTACCTGAGGTAAGAGACTGGAAATGGGATTTATAAGATAGGTCTCGGATTTAAGAGATTTTATAACAGATAATAAAAAGATAAATAAAAGCTATGTTCATGTGATATGGACTCTCCTTATCGGTTTTACCGGTAGGAAGGGGAAGTATCACGGGGCATAGCTTTTTTGTATAAGAGAATTAAGAGGTCAAATAGGGGGAAAAATTTCGTATGTATAAGGGAATATGTTTATGCGTATCGCGACTTTTGTGAGAAGCTTAGATGTTCTTAGGACTCTGTACGATACCTAGCCAAAGCCGACATGGAGGTCGGCTTAGATGCCACGCCCATGGAAGGGTGGTTGGCATCGTTGGCGAACGTCATATATACATTACCCAGAGTCCTTAGAACATCTTAGCCTCGAACAATCGGAGCCGATATGCATAAACATATTCCCTTATACATTAGTAACATAAATACCCCTATTTGACCTCAACATCTTCATAATAAGGAATTTCCTAATTATAGTTTGTTATAGTCTGCTAACGCGGGGATTGATTTTTGTTCTTCGCGCGGTACTGTGCCGGCGTCAGCTTGTACCGCTCCAAGAATATTTTGTAAAAATATCCCTTATTATGATATCCGATAAGCTCCATCACATGGTCTATGCTGTAGCTTGTGGAAAGCAGAAGCTCCTCAGCTCTCTTTAACCTGCATTGCTGGAGATATTCCGTGTAGGTCAGTCCAGCTTGTAACTTTAGCAGTCTGTTAAAATAATCCTCCTGAAAATGAAATTCCTCCGTCAGTGCGGCGAGCGATATGTTGGCGAGGTTATCATTGATGTAAGCTGTGATTTCCTCAAACAAAATCCAGTTCATCTCGCGGCGCAGCTTCTGCGATATGGAAAAGTCATACTGCGTGCTCAGAATGTGAAAAATTCTGAGTAAAAGTCCCTGACAGATATACGGCGAGGCCTCGTCGTGGCGTTCAAGCTCTGACAGAAGCTGAATTAAGGTCTCCTCAATCAGTGCGACGTTCTTACCGAGCCTATCATTTGTATGCGCGGCATTGCATGGGAGCCTGTCCGCGTCCGCCGCAGTGGGGGATGGAAGCGGGCGGAAGTGAAGGTACTGCTGCAACGATTTCTGCTTGAGCAGCGCCGTCTTTAAAAAGGAAGAAATTCGCTCTGTGGTCACTTTCCTTTCCATCACATCGTCAAACATTATATTGGTTATTCCCAGAAAAAGTATGGTAGCCGGATTTTCTCCGAGAATTTCCTGATGCTGGCAGTTGCGGTCTATGAGGCAGAGCTCACCCTTGTGAAAAACATACTCATTCCCAAGAATTTTCTGCCTGTACTCTCCGTCAATTATGTAGAACAGCTCAAGGTACTCGTGCGAGTGCATCTGCGTCCTTATTCCGGGAGTAAATTCCTTTGAGTAGAGAAAATGCGTCTCCGATGGCAGAATGGTCGCGGACACGACATGCTGCGGATTTATGTCCCATATGAGCGCAAAAATGTGCTCGGTCGCAGGCAGCGGATAGGGCTTAACCTCAATCTCGTGTGGGGCATATTCCGGGCAGACAATCTTAAAGCGCGCAAAGCTGTCCGGAAGGGGGAGATCCTTTCCTTCGTATATAAGCTTGTGGGTGTAGTGTTTTAAATCCATGGAGGGGCTCCTTTTGGGTGTGATTACTTAGGGGGGGCGGGTGTCAAAACATGCAAATTTAATTTGTGGGTGTATAGCAGGTTATATCTATACATATCGGCTTGGGTTGCTCGAAGCTAAGATGTTCTAAGTGCTCTGATAAAAATATTATCGCTTGCCGCCACCGCCGCAAAGCAGACCTCCATGTCTGCGTTGCGTCTCAGCCGGCGTCCATGCCGTCTGTGGCTGTGTTGTGAGCAGAGCACTAAGAACAACTAAGCTTCTCACAAAAGTCGCGATATGTATAGATATAACCTGCTATACACAATCAAGTTTACGAAGAATGTTTTGACACCTGACTTATTATAGCATATGTGGAAAAGCATGCTAATTTTTGAGTGTATAACGTGTTATATTTATGTATATCAGCCCCGTTGCTCGAAGCAAGGTATTCTAAGGACTCTGATAAATGCTTTTTATATGGTACGCCACCGAAGCAAAGCATACCTCCGTGTATGCATTGCTTCTAAAGCAGCGTCCATGCTGC
>CAMEEX010000060.1 GCA_945915235.1 uncultured Clostridia bacterium
CAATATTGGTATACGGTATCTTGTACTCTAGAGGTGTGTAGTATGCATATACAGTGTGGTCATATGCAAGCTTAACTGTTTCGTCCGCTGCGGCAGACAGACCTGCCTCATCAGATGTCTGAGGCTGTGTAAACCAGCCGTCGAAGCGGTAGCCCTTTCTTGCCGGTGTAGGAAGTGTTCCGTAAGGTGCGTCAAATACCACTGTCTTAACTGCTGACTCACCTGCATCTAAAGCACCTCCGGCAGGGTCAAGCGTTACGGTATAGCTGTTGGCCGTCCACACTGCGGTGTACTCGACATTCTGTGCCGGCATGTTCACTGCCGGTGTCTTATCCCACATATATGAATAGCCGTACTTCACAGGTTCAGGAATTGTTACGGAAGCACCATAGTATACCATTCCCTCCGTGTAGCCCTCTGCCTTGCCGCCTGCTAAATTCCATGCAAGACTGTACTGATTTCTTGTGTAGTAGTAGTCAACGACGTTCTTGGTCTCATCGACACCGATTGTGATTACAAGCGGGCTCTCAGGTGAGGTAAAGCCCTCGTAGCTGTTGATAACCGCTTCCACCTCACTGTCCATAGGTGCCGTGAGATGTACGCTGTTTACAAGTGTATACTTGTCGGAGCCGTCGACATTCTGCTGATAGTGATTTACAGTGTAGCCGTACTCTCCTGCGTTCCATGCAGCCGTAAGCGCCATGCTGCGCGCAGGCATCGTCGTTTCGTCAAATCTTACATCGCCCTCGTACCAGCCGCCGAAGCCGTAGCCCTCTCTTGCCGGAACAGGAAGCGCTATCGTCTCCCCGTACTTTGCGGTGATCGTCACGTTGCCGTCAAGCAGACCACCGTTGACATTGAATGCGATTGTGTAGCTGTTTCTTGTGTACTCATAACGGACTACCGTGCTTCCGTCGGCATTTATCTTTGTCTCCACAGGCACCGGTGCCGTGAATCCGGCATACTCAACAGTCTCCGGTATCACTGTCTGATCCGTAATTCCCGTGAGCACATCGGTTCTGTCAAGTACGAAGCTGCCGTCAAGCTGCTCAAGGTAATGCTCAACCCTGTACTCCGTATCGGTTGCAGGTGACCATGCCGCATAGAGAGTTATATCTCCTGCGCTGCCTGCCTCGATAGCTGTTACTGCCTCGCCCTCAAGCTCCGCGTTGTCGTACCAGCCTGCGAATACATATCCGGTTCTCACCGCAGGCTTAAGCGTGATTGTCGCACTCTCAACCGTGTAAACTGTTGTATTAGGGTTCACTGCGTCATAGAGATTATCATATGTGATGTTAAACTCAACAGGTTTCCAGACCGCATACAGAACAACCGTGCTTCCTTCCGTCGTCGTGAGTTTGTCAATCACCTCGCCGTCGGCATAGCATACATCTCCGGTTCCCGAAAGTGCCCAGCCTACAAATTCATAGTTCTCAAGGGTAAATGCATTTGCCGCAAGAGCCATGCTCTTGTCATAGCTGAAAGTCATATCCTCCATCTTACCGGCACAGTTCTTATTGTTGGCATCGAAATGTACCTTGTAGGTTATCGGTGTCCACAATGCCACATAGAGCACGTCGGAGTTACCCATCACGGTATTTACCTTGACAGCGTTCTTTCCGTCTAAGCTCCAGCCTGCGAATATGTATCCCTCTCTTGTAACATTGTCAGGAACATCTATCGTTCCCTGATAGCAGGTATCAGCCGTGATAAGCTTATCATCGTATCCTAAATCGAAGGTGTACGAATGGTTCTCACGTCTGTAATTTACCTTAATTATCATCTTTCCGTCAGGTGCAATGCTTACGGTATCGTATGCCTCACCATTGACGGTCATATTTCCAAATACAATTCCGCCGTCGACCGTGTACTTCTTATCTGCCGTCAGATTCTTACCGAGTACTGTGTTTCTCAGGCTCTCGGCTGTAATCTGCGCGCCTGTATAGCCCTCAGCCTCGAAGGAATCCTTCAGGCGGTAGCTTCCGTCAAGCTCCTGCACATAGTACTCAACACGGTACTGTGTATCAGGATTCTTCTTCCAGAGTGCCGTGTAGACAACATCCTCTGTTCCCATCACTGACTCAACTGTCTTATCCCAACCAACGAAAGTATATCCGGCAGCCGCAACCATAGGCGGTACAATCGTCGCACCGTACTTTAGGTCGAAGCTCATGCTCTCGTCGCCTGCCTCACCCTCTTTGAAGGTGACTGTATGCCACTCGAGACTGTAGTAGTAACGAAGAACCGTGCTTCCGTCAGCCTCTATCCTTATCTCCTGTGCTGCAGGTGAATCATAACCCGTGTACTTCTTAACCTCAGGTGTTACATAGCTGTCAGTGGCGCCGGTAAGTTCCTGCGTATCAACAAGCTTATACTCACCTGTCTGTATCTGCTCCGTATAGTGCTCCACACGGTAAGGTGTGTCCTCAGCCGGAGTCCACTTAGCATATATGTTGCTATCGTATGCCGGCATAAGCTCAGGGAACTCATACTCCTGTGTGAAGTCCTCGTCCAGATACCAGCCTGCAAATACATATCCTGTCTTTACCGGGTCAGCAGGCTTTGTGATCTTCTTCTCAAATCCCGCATTTATAATGTTGATATAAGTTCCGCCGTTGGTGTAAGGTACAATAACATATCCATCTCTCAGATTATCCCAGTACAGCGACAGCGTTCTCTGTATAGGCTTCGATGAAAATGCAAGCGGATAAGCCTTCCAGGTAATTATCATCTCGCCCTCAAGCTTCTTGTCGTCCTTAGACGGATTTACCGTCACGGTGTTTGTCTGAGGGTCATAGGAAAACTTGTCGTTTGTCATGGTTATCTCGAAGTTCTGCCTGTTTCTGCTGTTCTGCTCCTTTGTCGGATCATAGTAGTCATTGTATACGGCATGTGCCTCACCACCCACAACCAGGTCAAGGTATGTCATATCAAATACACTGTCAGGTATCACTGCCGAGCGTACATGCTGCTTCATCTTGACATAAGGCATATCCTCCTCGGCTGTTGTGAAGTCGAGTATGCTGTCCCTGTTTCCTACCGTCCACAGTGGCCATTCGTTGTCGTACAGCTTAAGCTGCGTCGAATATCTGCCCTTTATCGCCTGCGCCTCTAACGCCACCTCAAGATATGCTCCCACATCTATAAGCAGCGCTCCGCAGTACTGCTGGCTCTTTCCCTGGCTCTGCGTATATTGCAGCTCGTAGTAGAAATATCCCCACAGCTTGGTGTAGGCTCCCGCCTCCGCGGCGAAGCCGACCGAAGCTATATCCGTCGAGAACAGACCCACCTTAAACTCGAACTCAAGTCCCGCCTTGACTGCAAGTCGTCCCATTACATAGAAATCGAACTCGTATGCGTCCTCCACAAGCTGTACTGTGTCGTTATATACCTTTCCTGCAAATACATCTATCGTGTAAGTATATCGCTTGCCCGTGATATATTCAAAATCAAAGCCGACTGCCACGCAAGCATCAACCTTCACGACAAAGTTGACCTCCAGGTTCACTGCGATAATCGGCAGACATGGTGGAAGGAGCTTCTCCTGGTCAACAATGTTCTGCTCGAAAATCTTTATCCAGTCGGATTCCTCCTTCATCATCTCACTGTAGCGCTGTACAAGACGGTTAGCATTCTCCTCCGCCGTCTCGTCCTCGCCGCTGTCCTTCGCCTCGTCTATAAGTTCCTTAATCTGGTCAGCTATATCAAGCGCCGTGTCAAAGCCGCTCTTATCCTTGTCATCGTCGTCATCGTCATCACTGTTCTTTGTCATCATGACGGCGTTCACTTCAATTCCTGTGTAGTTGAGCACATCGATGTTGGCTGTAACGCGGTACTCTGCTATATATGGGAATATTCCCCATACCTTCCAGACTGCCTTACTGCTGACACCGAGGTCAAGTCCAACCTCCTCTGTAAAGGTTCCGCTTACTGTTATAACCAACTGGTCCTCAGAGCCCTTCTTACCCATAGTGATGTTAGCCTTCACCTCAAGCATGACGCTGAGACCCTTATCCCTTGCGGCTGTGCCCTGTGCCTGTGACAAATTCTGTGGGTGTGTGCTTATCGTCGCCTTAGGATAACCGTCCTCAAGCTTGCACTCAACCGAGATGTCAGATGACATGAGCTGAAGCTGCTCAGGTGATACCGGTGTTCCGTCCTCAAGGGTAATCTTGTAGTCCTCAAGGTTAAGGTTGTCGCTTAACTTTGTAAAGTTCTCTGTCGCAAGTGCAAGCGATGCAAGGTACTGGGCTGCCTCCTCGGCAAAACCGCTGTCAACCGCCTGCTGCTCAATGGAAGCCTCTATCGCAGCCACATCAACGCCCTCTATCATCTCCGCGCCCGACATCTGCTCACTTGTATAGATATCCATTGTCTGCTGTACGGTCTCCCAGTCCGTAAGCTCGTAGCCAATGGTCGTCGTACCGTTCTTATTGTCCGCCACCGAGGTAACTAACGCATAGCTCTCAAGCTGTGCCGCACTGCTTCCCTCGTAAACTCCGAATATTCCACTGTAAAATACGAGATAATCGCCCTCGTCAACCGTCGTCTGACTGTCGAGACCTATATTCGCATATACATCTGCCGAATAGTCAAGTGACAGGTTGTCAACGGTGATCGTTCCGTCCGCTGCACCTGCAAGCGCCTTATCCGATATAGGAAGAATATCCGGTGTGAATATTACGTCCTCAGGTGCTGCATTCTTGTAGCTGTAACGCTTTCCGTTCTTACCTGTTATCTCGATATAGGCGATATCGCCATTCTGCTCATCAGGTGTCTCAAGCGTTCGCATGTCTGGTCTGAGTCCCGCATATATCGACACGATATCTCCGACCTTAAGGTTTCCCTTCGCGTAATCGAACTCACCCTGTGTGAGCTGTGCAGGTCCTAAGGTTCCGTTGCTGTCAGCCTTGTAGAGTGCAACGCTCAGTGTCTCCACCTGTTTTCCGTCATTGGTTATATTCTTCAGATCACTCACAGGGATATATATGATATCGCTGTTAAGTGCTACATTTAATACTTCTTCCTTTGCGGTTGTAAAGTTATACTCTCTGACCGACTGTGGCTGATTTTCATAGTTAAGCCTCGAATCAGCCAATGTTATTTTGTATGTACAGCCGTCCTCAAAGCCCGCTACAGCCGTGGAAGCCTCACCCTCCACAACCATATTTCTACCTGTTACGACGAATACTCCGTCACCGCCCGTGACTTCAACGATATCCGTCTGCACCGGGTCTGTAAGGTTCTTTGCGTCGAGTGCCGCCTTGACTGCCTCGGCATCAAGCGTCTTATCCTCAGTCACCACCTTGATGGCAAAGCTTCCACCGTCTACATTCTCAGCCGCCGTAAATACCACGTTCTCCACCGGCTCTAATTCCTCAACAGGTGAATATGAGGCAAACAGCGTGAGATCCCCGTATATCTCATCCCTTGCACTGACAGGTCTTGTAAGCTCATTATCATAGTACCAGCCATCAAAAATACTGTTTTCCTTGTATGGAGTAGGCAGGCTGCTTATCTTCGTCCCAGGTGTAACCGTTCTCGGAGATATGTCGCTTCCTCCATCTGTTGCAAATCTGATATAGTAGCCATGATTCTGACTGCCGTTATCCTGTCCGCCGTTATCTGCGGCTGTCGTCTCCTCGGCACTGCTCTCCACTGTCGCATTTTCGGCAGTCTGTGCTGTGCTCTCCTCACTTTTAGAAGGAGCCATGGTACCCGCGTCGTCCTGTCCGGCAGGCTTACTCTCCTGCGGCAGTCCGTTCTCTCCCTCCGTCGTGTTTTCAGACGTTTCTTTCGTCTGACCATCTGTCTGTTTTATGTCAGAGCGCGTCGTCTCCTCCTGTTTAGAGTCCGCATAGGCTGAACTCTCAGGCTGCACATCTGCCATCGATGTCGGCTGTGTCTCGCCGCCGTCTGCCACATTCTGCACCGGCTTGCTGCCATTCACCGCGTTTATCACGGCTATTGACGCTCCGGACGCAAGCACAGCAAGCAGCACAACAACAATCACTGCTCTTCTGGCTCTGTTCGCCCATAATGCGTTATAGATTTTCTTCCACATAGCATTTCCTCCCTCGTGTCTTTTATGTTGTCACAAATGTGTCAAAAGGACTACAACATTTTATATATTATATATAATAGCCTAGAAAACCATGTTCTTGGACAAACCTGCACGAATTACAATTTTTTTGACATGAACGACAGCAGGTTGAGGTAGCAATTTATGCTGATAACCATTATAATAGGATTATAATTTTTACAAAGGAGATTGGAAAATGTTCAGAATAGCAGTGTGCGACGACGACATGAAGGAGCTTAACAATATTACCTCCCTGCTTGACGTTTACGGTTCGAAGCACGAGCTTCAGCTTATCTATAAGTGCTTCACCAGCAGTGTCGAGCTAGCCTCAAAGGCGGCATACGAGCAGTTCGACCTCTATCTTCTCGATGTGATAATGCCTGTGCTCAACGGAATATCTCTCGCAAAGGAAATCAGAAGTTTTGACAGGGCTGCCGACATCATATTCCTCACATCGTCTCACGAATTTGCCGTTGCAAGCTACACCGTCAAGGCGTCAAACTATCTGTTAAAGCCTATAACAGCCGACAGCCTTTTTGCCGCTCTCGACGACATACTCGATAAGAAGGAGCATGAGAGTGAAAAATATATCGTTGTAAAGAGCACCATCGGCGTACACAAGATAATGTTATCCAACATAATCTGCGTGGAAGCGTTCAACAGAAAGGTTATATACTACCTGAAAAATAACACCCAGCTTGAGTGCCCGGAGCGATTCGCCTCCATATGCGAAAAGCTGCTCGGAAATCCCGAGTTCATACTGGCACATCGCTCGTTTGTGGTGAACATGAACTTTATTCGAATGATAGGTAACACCGATATGCAGCTTCAAAACGATAAAGTCATTCCGCTCGCACAGCGCAGGGTCACTGAGATTAAAAGGCACTATCTCGCCTTTCAGATGGAGGAAATGTCATAATGAATATATCGAATATATTAGATTTAGCTAACTATGCCTTCGTGCTCTTTTTCGGGGTGACAGCCTCCTTCTACTGCGCTGGGCTCACCTTTTCCGAACACAAAAGACTGTATGTGATATCTTTACTGGGCTTTGGCGCTGCACAGCTCATATTTTTCCTGATTTTGGGAAAATCCGCTCTGTATGCATGCTATCCGCTGCTCATACACCTTCCGCTCATACTGCTTATTTTCATCGTTATGCGAAGGGACATATGCATCTCAATTATATCGGTCCTGACGGCATACCTGATGTGCACACCAAGAAAATGGCTCGGAACGCTCATCGCATCGTTTTTTAACTACAACCCGGATATAGCAAATATTGTTGAGATTCTCGTCACAATACCTATTCTGATACTTGTGATAAAATTCATATCGCCCTACATCGCGAAGCTCAGGTACGAGAGCAGGACGACGCTTCTGCCCTTTCTGCTTCTGCCGCTGGCATACTACATATTAGAGTATGCCTTCACCGTATACACTGACCTTCTCTACAGCGGCGGCACGGTCATAATAGACTTCATGGACAGTTTCATAGCACTGCTATACCTCAGCCTCTCAATAATTACCCTCGAGTTTTCCAACAGGAAGAACAAAGCTGAACACGAAAACCTTCTTCTGCGGGCAGCCGCCATGCAGGCTCAAAAAGAGATTGAACAGATATCCAACTCTGAAAAGCAGGCTGCAATATACCGCCACGATCTTCGCCACCATATGAATTTTCTGAGCGGATGCATCAGGGAGAACAGAAGCGAAGAGGCACTCAACTACATCAATGAGATATGCACTCTGCTCGACAACAGCAAAGTCATAAAGTATTGCACGGACGAGGCGCTCAACCTTATTCTCTCCTACTATGCCGACGAGGCGCGCTCTAACGGCATCGCGGTGAACATCAGCGTTACGACGGGAGATTTCTCACGTTTTCAGAATACCAGCCTGTGCAGTCTGTTCGCAAACGCCTTTGAAAACGCTATCCACGCCTATGTGAAAATCCCGCAGGAGGAAAAGCGCTACATTATCCTAAATCTGTACGAAAAAAACGGGCATCTGTGCATTAACATGTCCAACAGTTATCACACAGCTCCCGTTTTCAAAAATGATATTCCAACAGCGACCGCAAGCGGCCACGGTCTTGGCATACAGAGCATGATATCCGTTATTGAGAGATACCACGGCATCTACGGCTTCTTTGCCGAGAACGGTGAGTTCCGTTTTCAGGCATCGCTTTGATTAAGCCTTTTGTCTGCTGCCTATATTTACATTGACAATGCATATGCCTACGCACACGAGCACCAGCGCCACAACAGCCTTGAGTCCGAGTTCTTTTCCGCCCTCACCGAGCCACCATGCCGAGAGTAGTACCCCGAACACCGGATTGGTAAAGCCGAAGATGGCGACCTTCGACACAGGGTTGTGCTTTAACAGTATTCCCCAGAGTGAATATGCCACCGCGGATATGCAGGCGAGGTAGAACAGCATCAGCACCGCGCTGACCGACACATGAGTTATCCTTCCACCCATTGCAAAGCCTAATATAACCATGACTATACCTCCGAAGATGAACTGGTACCCGCTTAGCATGACCGGATTGTCCTTCTTAGAGTATATTTTTATAAGACAGGACGAGAACGCATAGGACAATGCCGCCAGAAATAAGCTTCCCTCACCGCTAAGGCTTAGGTTCATGTCTATCTTCTGCCCGTTCATGGTGACGACTATAACTCCCGCAAAACCAATTATACAGCCGGCAAGCTTTCTTATTGTGAGCTTCTCCTGACGGAACACGAGGCTCGCAACCAGTATGCATAGGAAAGTGTTCGAGCCATTTATGATTGACGACTTAACACCGCTGTTGTGTGCAAGTCCCATATAGAAGAATATGTACTGTATTATTGTCTGAAACAGTGCAAGCTTCACTATGTTTGGTGCCGACGACTTCGACGGCAGAAGCGGCTTGCGGTTTATTATGCTTCCAATAAGTATAGTCAGTATTCCGGCGAGCACAAATCTCATTCCCGCGAACAATACCTGCGTCCAGGTTTCATCTGACGGTATCTGAAAATATGCATATCCGAGCTTTATACAGGGCGATGCACTTCCCCACAGGAATGTGCATACCAGAGCAAGGGCGCACACTACCCATGTTTTCTGTAAAAAATCCTTCTTATTATCTGTTGTTTCCAAATTATTCATTTTCTTCACCTTTTTTATTTATAAATTTATTAATCATCCGTAACATCTTCTCAACCTCTATAGGCTTTGTAAGATGCCCGTCCATACCCGCCTGCAATGCCGCCTTCTTGTCCTCATCAAATGCATTGGCAGTCATCGCTATTATAGGTATATCCGCCTTCTCACAGTCAGACATTGCCCTTATGCGCTCAGCCGCTGTATAGCCGTTCATGTTAGGCATCTGGATATCCATGAGTACAAGACTGTAATAGCCCGCATCAGACTTTTCAAGCATACTGACACATTCAATGCCGTCCTTCGCCCTGTCGACCTCAAATCCGCTGAAATTAAGTATCTCGACTATTATCTCCGAATTCATGTCGTTATCCTCGGCGAGAAGTATCCGCTTTCCGACATTCCCTCCGCTCTCAACAGCCAATCCGTCACCGAAATCCGTCTGCGGAGCGTTTTGGGCAAACCTGTGCATAAGATATACCGTAAATGTACTCCCACGTCCAAGCTCACTGTCGACCTTGATGCTGCCGCCCATAAGCTGTACAAGCTGTCCTGCTATCGCCATTCCAAGTCCCGTTCCCGGCTGCTTGCTCTCCGTGGAGGTTCTCTCTCTTGAAAACTCCTCGAATATATGTGATATAAACTCCTCAGACATTCCTATCCCGTCGTCCTCAATACGCGACACATATAGTCCGAAGCCCTCCCTGTCGCACGGAAGCTCCTCAACCGTGTAGGATATGTTTCCACCTGCGGACGTGTACTTGTACGCATTGCTCAGAAGATTGAATACTATCTGTTTTACCTTTAATATGTCACAGCTAACATAATGATGTTTCACATTCACGCCAAGTGAAAATTTTAGTGATTTCTCAATCATCTGATTTTCGAATACATTATAAATCTCTCTGCACTGCTCATCTACACATATAACTGTCTCATCGATTGTAGTCTTTCCACTCTCAATCCTTGCAATATCAAGTATGTTATTGAGAATTTCAAGAAGATATCTGCTTGAGTCATCTATCTTATCAAGGTAGTCGAGTGCCCTCTCCCTGTTTCCCAACTGTTCACGAAGAAGCTTTGTAAAACCGATTATCGCATTCATTGGAGTTCTTATGTCATGACTCATATTTGATAGAAAAGTACTCTTCGCTGCCGCTGCACGTTCTGCCTGCTCAAGTGCATCCTGAAGTTCCCTCTGGCGCTCCATCTCCTTGTAATAGTTCTTGCGCTCAGTGTTATTGTGAACTCCCCACATAAGCGCACATACTAATATGTAGACCAGCACAAAGACCGCCTCAATCACAAAATATAACCTATACACTTCAAAAACTGAAAACAATATATATATCTTATAGCTCTTATAATTCGCCTCAGCGGCATACCAGTTTCTACCGTCATACTTAACTCTGCTTAAGCTGTCCTTTATATACTTCCCTGAACCGCAAAGCTCCTCCCACTGCCATGATGAAAGGCCGTAGGCATCAGAGCTGTTAGATGCCACAACACTTTCTCCCTCCGTGATAACTATAAGTCCCTCACTTGCAATCCGCGTATTTTCGAATATGCTGTCGAGCGTTATATCGTTCACACCTTCGTTAACCGTATCCTGCAGTGTATATGAAATCACTGCCCCGGGTGCATCCTCGCGCACCGCAACCGCGATGTCATACTGCCCGTCATCGCCCTGTGCCCGCGTCATATATACCTTCTTATGACATTCTATAATCTCTGCGACACTATAAGGCTGTATCAGGCTGCTCCACTCAATGCCCTCATCACCGTCTGCTGCCGCCTGCATCACAACATTCATATCGCCATCAAGCACTATAACTCCCGTCAAATGCTGCTCATAAGCGTATGCCTCGATGCTCTGAATATCGAAATCCTCCTCATGTCCCAGATTGTGTATAACCACAAGAGTCTTATCGAGCAGCCGTACAAGGCTCTTCGTTCTGTCATTAGCTCTATAATTATCGTATGTCTCAAGTTTCTCCTTCACATATTTAAGTGTCTGGGCTCTAAGCCTCTCCGTCGCTGCAAGTCCATAATACACGGACATCACATGCAGGACTATCATACTCAAAATGAGTACAGCCACCGTGAGCATGGCTACACCGCTTGTCCCGGTCTTTTTTTTCGTGCCGTCCACTATTATTTCCCCCTCCCCAGAGACTTATCCACATCCAATCCATATTTCTCAACAATAGCCGCTGTTGTCCCGTCCTCAAGCATCGCATCAAGAGTTCTCTCAAGCTCCTCCACAAACCTGGCATCATAGTCCTTGTCAAATGCCACACTCAGCTTTGACAAAAACAGGCTCTCATCAAGAAGTCTGTACTCATCGGGTGCTGTCTGTATAAATGAACTCAGCGCACTCTCATGTCCGCATATGGCCTCCACATAGTTCTTTCTAAGCGCCGCAAACACCTCGTCCATACCTGAAAAACAGTACACCCGCTCAACATCCGGTACATTCTTATCTGATGAGTGGAGAAAATATTCCTCAGCCTTTGATGTCTCCTGAACCGCCACCGTTTTTCCTGCCAGATCTGAAATATCCCATATGTCACTATCCATACGGACAGCAACAGTCTGCCGGCTGTACAGATACGGCCCTGCCCACTGATATTCCTCCTCTCTGCCATTCATACTGAAACATCCCAAAAGGCAGTCGACATCTCCCTTCGAAAGATAATCCTTCTTATTCTCCCACACAATCAACTTGAATTCAGGCTCGTAACCCATTCTGTGGAAAGCCTCCGTCGCAAGCTCAACATCTATTCCTTCGAACTCTCCATTCTCATTTATGTACAGATATGGCTCATAATTGTCACTTCCTATCACGATTCCGGCAAATTCTTTTTCCTTTTCCGTCTCCGCATCGTCATATCCATAACTACATCCGGCAAATATTAAAGCAGAAAGAAGCAGACATATAGATGTGATATATTTTTTAACCCTCATTTTTCATTCCTACCTTGTTTCCCACAAACATACACAAAGACCCGTCAACAGATCAATTATTGTGAATTGCTCTGCCGACAGGTCTGTTAAGTCTCATCTGGATAAACTAGTGCATATTAACATACTGAACTTTTTTCAAAAGTTCCTTCTGACTGTTGATTATGGAAATTGCCTCCTTCAAATAAGTCGTCTTCTGCTCACCCGTATTCATGTTCTTTATCGTCACCTGATTTGCTTCAATCTCGTCGGAGCCTAATATTATACAGAACGGAATGGTAAGCTTGCTGCCGTAGGTCAGCTTCTTCTTAAACTTTCCCTCCTCAAGATAAATCTGAGTGTTGATGTCCGCTGCTCTTAGTCCTGTGGCTGTCTTGACGGCATAGGTCATATCCTCGGTCATCGGAACTACGAGCGCTTCTATAGGGCTCTCAAGCTCCCTGTTAAGGAAATCATTCTCACAGAGAACATAGAAAAGTCTCGTGAGACCGATTGATATTCCGACACCCGGAAGAGACTTCTTCGTGTAGTACTCAGCAAGATTGTCGTAGCGTCCGCCGCTGCACACGCTGCCGTACTCAGGGTGGTTCTTGATGAAGGTCTCATATACTGTTCCTGTATAGTAGTCAAGACCTCTCGCGATGGACAAATCTATCTTATAGTAGTCCGAAGGAACACCAAAGCCTGCAATATAGTTGATGACCGTCGTGAGCTCCTCAAGACCTGCATCGAACACCTCGTTGCAGCCTGCAAAGCCCTTAAGTCTCTCAACCTTCTCATCATTGCTTCCGTCGAAAGTAAGTATGTCAAGCAGCTCGTTCACCGTAGCCTCGGACACATTGAGTTCAACGAGTTCCTTGGCAACATTCTCCCTGCCTATCTTATCAATCTTGTCGATAATTCTCAGAATATCGACCGCCGACTCCTTAACTCCGAAATTGTCAAAAAGACCGTTGAGCACCTTGCGGTTATTGATTCTGATTACAAAATTATCTATGCCAAGGTTCTTGAACAGGTTGTAGATGATGCTCGGTATCTCCGCATCATTGACGATACTGAGCTTGCCGTCACCGACAATATCAATATCTGCCTGATAGAACTCTCTAAATCTTCCCTTCTGTGCTCTCTCTCCGCGGTAAACCTTTCCTATCTGGTATCTTCTGAACGGGAAGGTCAGCTCACCGTAGTTCTTGGCAACGTACTTGGCAAGCGGCACGGTGAGGTCAAAGCGCATCGTGAGGTCTGAGTCGCCCTTGCTAAATCTGTATATCTGCTTCTCGGTCTCTCCTCCTGCCTTGGCAAGAAGTATTCTGCTGTCCTCTAACACCGGTGTGTCCAGCGGGAAAAATCCGTACTTCTGATATACCTTTTCCATCTCTGCTTTTATCTTTTCAAATATAACCTGATCCTTAGGAAGCAGCTCCATAAAGCCGGACAGGGTTCTTGGTTCAACAATCTCACCCATGAATTATTCTCCTGTATTATGTATTTTGTATAAAAGCATGACGCCCTATATCGTCTGCCATGCTTCTTTTCATGTAAAAAATTGTAATAAGCATAGCATAGAACCGTCCAATAATCAAGTACGACGAGCAAAACTCATTCCAACGCCTGCAAGTACTATTATGGAAGAAATAAGTGCAAAGCCCAGATATCCCCTCGCGGCAGCACCGGCATCTCCCGTATCAGGTGTCTCCTCATTTTCACGATTCTGTTCCTCTGCCGTGTCAGCACCGTTCATCACCTTGTCATCTATGACTATTGTGTAATCTGAGGCATGTGTGAAGGTAAGCTGTGCATTTCCACTCCTGTCAATCTCGCCCGCACAGATAAACTCAAGGCTTCCGGCAGTCTGGTTGTAGTAGAAAAGATTAGCAAAATATCCTGCATTGCTCTCATTAAGGTTAATCGTGAGCGTTGCCGTGAAGCCGAACTCACCGCTGTAGGCAAGTGTCAGGTTGACCGAGTAGCGCTCACCGGTGATGCTGTTTATTATATCAACCGGAATACTCTTTCCTGCATCTGCCCCGAATGTCACTCCCATATCAATGTCGCCCTTGATGTTCTCAACCGATTTTCCGTTTACTGTCCAGGTGGCTCCATTTCCCATATCGAAGTTCACACTCACATCTCTTCCCTTAACCTTCTCAAAAATGTCCGAAGAAACTGTTGTCGTGCCGTTCATATCCACGAAAACCGTGTCGCCGTCAGCGGCCTTCTCTATCTCTTCCTTGATTACCTGCCAGCCGGACCTGCCGCTGTCGCCCTTGATGTACGGCTTCGAGGACTCCGTTGTGCCGGAAGTGCTGCTGTCACTGCCCGTGCTGCCGTTATCGGTGCTTCCGTTGTCGGTCTTTCCGTCGTCCGTCTTTCCATCGTCGGTCTTTCCATCGTCCGTTTTTCCGTCGTCCGTCTTTCCATCATCGGTCTTTCCGTCGTCCGTCTTTCCGTCATCGGTCTTTCCGTCGTCCGTCTTTCCGTCATCGGTCTTTCCGTCGTCCGTCTTTCCGTCATCGGTTTTTCCGTCGTCCGTCTTTCCGTCATCAGGCTTGTCGGCCTCTATGACTTTGATGGTGAATGTGCACACGAGCTCAACCTCGTCGGTATCAATGCCCTGTGGGTTCATGTACAGCTTATAGCTGTGGGTTCCGATTTCCAGTGTGTCAAGGTATTTCGCATTGAGCGTGAGCGTACCGTCCTCCGCGAGACTGTAGCAGTTCTCTGCAAGGCTGCTGCCGCTGTCGTCCGTGAGCCTGTCAAACGTGTTGCCGTTCAGGGCGACATTTATGGTGCAGTCATGGTTTTCCTTGTAGGAATACTCGAGCTTTTCAGGATTTACCGAGCTGTCCGCATATATTACCACGCCCTCGCTGTTTAAGATAACTTCATTTCCTGCGTTGTCGGCTGTTCTTACATATATAAAACAGGTTCCGGCAGCGTCCAGCTTAAATGCTCCGTCATAATCCTTCCACTGTCCTTCCTCCACTGCCGTCTCAGGATTGTCAAGCAGCCTGTCTGATACATAGTACTGCCTCTTTGCCACTCCGCTGCCGTCCGTCTCTCCGTCCGCAGCCTTATCGCTGTAGGTAATCTCTACAATCAGATAATCCTTGCAGAATTTACCCAAAGTGACTGTGTCGGTAAAATTCTTCCAGTCATCTGTGCCAAGCTTGTAAGCAGCCGTCGGCGCGATGGTATCATTTACAGTAATGCTTACCGTGCCCTCAAGCTGTCTGTAATTACTGTCGTCAGGCGTGAATATATAAGTATATTCATTTGTGCCGTATTTTAACTGTGTATCCTCTTTCAGCTTCAATGTTCCACCGAATGTGTTATCCGTGCGGCTTAATTTGACCGCAGCTACATTCAGCGTATCATTCAAAGCCTCTGCCGATACCGTTCCGATTACAGGTTCTGCCTTCTGAACCGTGATGCTTACCTGACCTTCTGCCGGCGCATATTCCTCACTGTCAGGTGTGAATATCCAGGTTGCCGTGACCATTCCCGCATCTGGCTTATAGTCCGGATTTTTCCATGCGAGAACTCCTTCAACCGTATTTCCGTCTAAACCTACAAATACAGCATCATCAAACTGCATTTGTGAAAGTGTCTCTCCGTAAGTAATCACGGAATTTTTCAGTGTAACCTGCGTTCCACTCTTTACCTCTACCGGTATCTGGCTGACCAATTCTGTGTGAACGGTAATTGTGATATCTGCATAATTGTCCGTAGCCACAGTTATCTGAATGTTTCCTTCAGCTTCTGCCGTTCCCTTGTCTACAGTGTATGTAAGCGCTCCATTCTCTATCCTTGGTGCATCACTGTATGTCACAACTCCTGATATGACAGGACTGCCATAGGTTATCTGTCCGCAATCCTCCGGAAGCAGGGCTGAAAGCTCAATGCTATCCTTATTCCCGCGAAGATATAAATAACTGCGGTTTATTGTATCCACCGTAAATCCTTTTTTCTTTGCGACATTTATGGTAATGACCTTGTCCTCTGCCGCATTATAATTCGTGCTCTCAGGTAAGGAAAGCTGAATTGCCGCTGTTCCTGCCTTCTTAATCGTTACGTTTTTGTTTTCCACAGATATAACATCTGAACCAGACGTCACCTTATAGCTGATTTCCGATTCTGGGGTATTCTTCTGTGCATCAAGCAAAAATGCCTCGTCACCGTATGTCTTATCATAAACTTCCGTTCCAACCGTAATCTGTGCATC
>CAMEEX010000061.1 GCA_945915235.1 uncultured Clostridia bacterium
TTTCCGAAAAGAAAAGCATATCAAATATTTGTACAAAAAACCATACAAGCTAGTTATAGTTTTATTTCACAACTAACAGAAACTGAATAGATTACACATTCCTTGACCTTCACGCCGCTTATCTGCTCCACCGCGTCGGCGTACAGCTTTAGCTGTTTTTCATAGCGCTTTACAAGTACATCGCGCGCATTGTCGGGTTCAACATGGTCAGTCTTGTAGTCCACTATCACGAACTGCCCGTCCTCCTCAAAGCAGCAGTCTATGATACCCTGAACCATGATTATATCCTCACAGCCTGCATACTCCTGCTTTATCATGTACGCCGGAAAGCCTGTTATAAACTGTCTCTCCCTGTACATCTTCCCTGCGAGAGCTGCCTTTTTCATTCTCTGACCAAGCTGTGTGTTCAAAAAATCCACCAATCGCTTAGGATTTACCAGCCGCTCGTAGTCCTCATCAATCCTGCCCGACACCACAAGCCCATGAATAAACTCTCTAATGGACTTCACATCAGGGCTCACCTCATAATCAAACAGCTCGAATACCTTATGGTAGGCATTTCCCCTGAGAGCTCCGTCATTCCTCTCAGGCTCGGCGCCGTCCTGCATCGCGGGCTTATGCTTTTCAAGCTGCACAAGATGTACTGCCTCCTCGTCGGCCTCCTCGATTTTCTCGTGCTTTAACTCGGATACGGAGAATTTGCCCGGAAGATGAACCGCAGCCTCGTGCGCGTACTCAAAATTAAAGCGCTTCTTGAATACCTCCGCGGCGGCATCGCTTTCCAATGCCTTATTCAAATTCGCGCTTTCCCCCGGATATGCGTTCTCATTTCCTGCATCGCCAGCTCCTGACGGATAAACATTTACATCGCCTTCTCCCGCCGTATAAGCTCCCGCAGCATTATACTCAAGCTCTCCCGCAACACCGATTTTCCCAACATCTCTCACCACCTCAAGCCTAAGCCTTGCCCTTGTGACCTTCTTGAAGAACACCGGGGCTGCAAGGTCAAGATAGTTCGTTGAGCCGTAGACGTAGCCGTAGTCGCCGCCGACCGTCTCAGCCCTTCTTTTCCAGCCCTCAACCGCCGCGTCGGCACTCTTTACGCTGCCGACCAGAATAAGCTTCTCTACGGCTCGGGTCAGGGCAACATAGAGCACCCTGAGCTCCTCTCCGATGGCATTGACCTTGAGGCTCTCAGCCATGGCTTTCTTGTGGAAGCTCTTCTTTCGGACGCGAAGCTGCGTGTCGACCATGTCAAGCCCTACACCGAACTTCACATGAAAGTTCACTCTCTCCGCGGCGTCCCTGAGATTGTACTTCTTCTCCATGTCCGCCACAAACACTATCGGGAACTCAAGACCCTTGCTCTTATGGATACTCATTATCCTCACAACGTCGTCGTTCTCGGACATGGTGTCAGCCTCGCCCATGTCCACCTCGTATTTCTGTATCTTGTCTATGTATCTCAGAAAATTGAACAGACCGTGAAAGCTGGTTTTCTCGTACTCGGCAGCCTTGTCAACGAGCATGTCGAGGTTAGCCATTCTGCGCCTGCCGTTTTTCTTTGATGCGGCATAGACTATATACTCCGTGCTGTATATGAGCTCCTTTATAAGCTCATGTATCGGCATATACGCCGCCTTTTCCCTGTAATTGTCGAGGAAGCCAAGGAAATCCTGAAGCCTTTTTACAAGCCCCGCATCGCTGCCGCCGTTCTCCTCGCCGCGTGAATAGCCCACCACCGCGGAGTACAAGTCCGTATCAGGGGAGAAATTCTTGATAAGGGCGAGCTCCTGTGCCGTGAGGTAAGCGAAATATGACCGCAGCGCACCCGCGAGAGCTATATCCTGCCTCGGGTTGTCGATAACCCTCAGAATATTCAATATCTCCACAATCTCTGACGCACTGAAATACCCGTAAGCAGTGCTGCACACGGCAGGGATACCCGCATTGTTTAACACGTTGGCATACTCCGGTCCGGCTACATTGGCACTTCTTAGCAGTATCACGATATCCTTGTAGGCTGCCCTTCTGTAGCCTCCGTTTCCTCCGTCAAGGGTTTCGTCCCATATAAGCTGTGGTTCGCTGCCGGTAAGTTTCTTTATCCTTGCCGCAATCGCCTCCGCCTCGAGCTCACGCTTGCCCTTCTCCTCGTCCTGCATATCCTCTGTGACACCATCTTCCTTGTCCGGTTCAGACTCCTGAGTCTTTAGAAGGATATCATCGACAGAACAGAGCATGAGCTCGACCGCATCGCTGTCCTCAGACATGCCGTCTGCCACAGCAAAGCTCTTTCCCGGTACAAGCTGTGCGTCCGCATCGTACTCAACACCGCCCAAATCGGCATGCATTATGTCGGCAAATATATCATTCACCGCATACAGCACATTCGCCCTGCTTCGGAAATTTCTGTGCAGACATATGAGTGCATTTGCCGCGTCCTGTTTTTCCTCGTAGGTGTTATATTTTTCAAGAAAAATCCCCGGGTCAGCCTGCCTGAAGCTGTAGATGCTCTGCTTTATGTCGCCCACCATGAATATGTTGTTTCCGCGGGATATCGCCGTGAGAATGAGCTCTTGGACCATGTTGCTGTCCTGGTACTCGTCGATGTATATCTCCTCATAAAGAGCCTGTAACTCCTTCGCCGCGTGCGTAAATTCACCGTCCGCGCGCAGAACCCTGAGCGCGAGGTGCTCCACGTCGGAGAAGCTCAATATATTGTTCTCGCTCTTCCGCTCGGAATACCTCTGCGTGAAGGTCAGCACAAGATCTATAAACGCCTTTGCCGACGCGCCCATGCACCTTATCATGTCTACATTCTGCTCTGCGGACCAGAAAAGCAGTTCCTCCGACAGCTTTCCTATGCTCTTCTTTACCCTGTCGCGCAGAACTTTTGCGCGGTTTTTCAGTTCCTCGTCCGCGTCCTTAGGGGCGTTGGCAAGCCTGTCAAACTTGAAGCCAAGCCTCTGCCTCAGCTCGCTGTAGGTACCGGAATTGTATGCCGCCTCAAAATGTGCGAGGTCACTGTTAAACGTCGGCAGATATTTTTCTATTACGCCCTCACCTTCAAGCTGCTCTATCATATCCCTGTACTCGTCAATCCCCGCCTTTAAAAGCTTCTTTATATGGTCTGTAACGAAGCCCACAACCTCGGAGCGCTCGAACTCCTCCTCTGAGCTTATGTCATACCAGCCCTTACACTCCACAAGCCATTTTTCAGGGTATGGGTGGCTCTGCGAGAAGGTGTACAGTGAGATAATCCACTCCGAGAGCCTTTTGTCACTCTTTGCCGGAAGCTGTCCCTCGACAAACTCAAGAAAGGCTGCGTCCTTTTGCCCGTATGCCTCCTCGATGACCTCGTCGGCGACATCTGACATCATAAGCTTTAGCTCCCCCTCGTCGCCAATCCTGTAGGACGGGTCAAGGTCTATCGTGTTAAAGTAGTTTCTGAGAATGTAGTTGCAGAAGCTGTCTATCGTACATATGACCGCGTTGTCGAGAAGTGCAAGCTGCTTTCTTATGAGCCTTACACGCTTCTCGTCCTTTCTTGTGAGCAGCTCCGCAGACAGTGCCGCGGCAATCCTCTCCCTCATCTGGGTCGCGGCAGCCTTCGTGAAGGTAACCACGACAATCCTGTCTATATCCACGGGATTTTCCTCGTCGAGCACCCTGCGTATAATTCTCTCGACCATGACCGCAGTTTTTCCCGAACCTGCGGCGGCGGCAACGAGAAGATTTGAATTTTTCTGCTCTATCACCCTTATCTGTTCATCAGTCCAGCTTCTTGCCATCTTTCTCCACCCTCTCACTAAACATTTTATAACAGCCGTCGTCATTGTTAAGCTTCGTAGGACGTCTGTATTTATCGCGTCCCTCCTCAAAGCCGCACACAAGCCTGTAAGGACAGTAATCACAACTGTCAGGATAAGGATTTGGCGCAATCTCGCCCTCCGAAATATGCTCACCAAGCTCCTCAAGCTTCATCGATGCGTAGGTTCCGAGAAGCCTTAACCTCTCCTCGCTCGCAGCCGACGAAGTCTTTGAGAGCGTTCCGTCCTTGTTGTAGGCTATCGGAATGTAGCTTGATTTTCCCGAGGTAGTCACCTTGTCGAGAAGCGCAAGCACCCTGCTGTCACTGTTTACAATTCCCTGCGGCGTCAGCGAGGCGAGAATACCGTCATCGGGATTTTCACCCTCCTTATAGTCGACGATAGGGTCGTCTATGTTGTAGTACATCGCCGCGCCCGGCGCGTTGTCCTTCATAAGGCTGTGAAGATACACCATGAGCTGCAATGAAAGCCCGTCATATATTTTTCCGAGGTCGAGCGTCCTCTTTCCCGACTTGTAATCTATTATCTTGACGTAGCTCTTGTCCTCCGCCTTAGCTATGTCTATTCTGTCAATCTTTCCTCTTATCTTCATTCCGTTCTGCTCAAAAACGAAGCTCTTCTCAAAATTGACCGGAGTGAAGCTGCCCGCCTCCGTCTGCTTTCCGAGCGCCCACGCCGTGCGCTCCAACATGGAGTGGATTTTCTCCCGCATGTACTCGTTCCGCTTGCTGTCGTAGAATACCGAATTGTTGTAGTCAGTCATGGCGTACTCCACAGCCTCGCGGATATACTCCTTCCTTCTGTCCCCGACGGTCGCAAAGTCGAGTTTCTCCTGTGCAAGCCTCATCGAATATGCCTTCAACGCCTCGTGGAAAAGTGTTCCGAGATCGGCGGCGCCTATCTCGTAGAGCTTTCGCTCCTCCAGCTCAAGTCCGTATTTTGCAAAATGTGCGAAAGCGCATGAGGCGAAGGTCTCCATTCTCGAGACGCTTCCCACAAGCTTCTCCCCGTAAAGGAGTCTTGCGGCGTTCTGCGTTATCCTCTGCTCGCTGACCTTTCTCAAGGCAATGTCCGCCAGCTCGTTATATTTCTTCGCATAAATAGTATCATTTTTGAGTACATAAAGCAGGGACTGCTCAACCTCGTTAAGCTCAAGCCCCTCGTTAAACCTCGAGAAAATATATCTGAAACCCTCCAGGCTGTTGTATATGAGCTGTGTCGGCTCAACCGTATCGTCCGAGCCGCACAGCGCTCCCGGAAACATTCTCCTTATATCAGCTATCAGCTTTGACGGCTTTCCCTCCCTGTTCACGGTGAAGGTCAGCATGTCCGACGGCTTGGTCAGCAGAAGGTAAAGATAGAAGCTCTGCATAAACGCCTTCTGCCTCGAGGTCGGCGACAGCTCCAACTGTGCACTGCCAAGCAGCTCCCTCTCCGCCTCGGAGAACAGTCCGTGGTTGGTGTTTATCTTAGGAACAAGTCCCTCATTCACGCCGATAAAGAACAGTGCCGATATGTGGTCAAGTCTCGTTCTCTCCACATCTCCCACCATGACCATGTCGAGTGTCGGCGGAATTATTCCGATTTTTATCTCGTTAAAGCCCGCATCGAGCACGTCAGCGAACTCCTTTATCCCCATCGTCTCATCTCCGAGAAGCTTCTTGGTCTGTGTAAAGAGCTCCATCAGTTTCTCATAGCTCTGGCTGTACTCCTTCGCCGCGGCTGCCTGACGCTCCTTCTCCATACGCTCCTTGAGCGCATCGAGCTGCTCGTAGACCCTGCTCTCGTCAAGAAAGGTGTTGAGCGCATCTATATAATCTGCAACCTTCGCGCCCTTGTCGTGAAACACCTGATAGAGCGGCTCCATAAGCCCGCAAAGCCTTACCCTGACATCGTTTATCAGCTCTAAGTCAAGCTCGCGCTTTGACGGGTACTTCCTCCTGAATGGCTCGTTATAGCGCTTATGCCCCCTTATACCGAGTGCGAGCACATAGTTCTCGAACACGTCGACCTCAGCCCTGTCGAAGGAGCACATATAGCCCTTCAACAGCCTGAACACCGACTCGTAGGAGTAGTCCTTCTCAACTATGGCAAGTGCCGCCCTTATGTACTCCACCGCCGGGTTTGCGAGAATTGACCTCTTGTTGTCCATGAATACAGGAATCTTATTCTCCTCGAACACGGTCGCGATGAGCTCCCTATAGTCCTCCATGCTGCTCGCTATGACGCCTATCTGACGGTATCTCATTCCGCTGCCGACAAGCCTCTTTATGCTCGCCGCAGCATACTGCACCTCGGCTTTTTTTCCGAGGGCTGAGTATATCCTAATATTGTCCGTGTCCTTTTCATACACCGCCATATCGCGGTACAGATTTCTCTCAAGGTGCGCCAGCTCCGGCGAATCGGCAAATCTGTACGGCACGTCGGCTCCGACCTTCTCCCTCACGACCTGAACATGGTGCATATCTGCACACTCACCTATCCTTCTTAGCATGTCATAGCTCATGTTAAAAAGCCACCTGTCGCCATCCTCCGGCAGTGTAGCCGTAAAATACATGCTCTGCGCCTTGTCAAACAACAGCTCAATAAGCCTGTACTGAACCGGAGTAAAGCCCGTAAAACCGTCAAAGGCGAACACCGCGTCCTTCAAAATGGAAGATTTGTCCACATAACTGCACAGTATCCCCGTGACCTCCTCGGTTGTTATATATTTGTCCGATATATATTCACGAAACGCCTGATAAATCAGCGAGATATCCCCAAGCTTCCTTCTAAGCCTCTCATTGTTGTTGATGCCGCCCTCGCTCAGCCTCTCGCATGCCTCATCGAGCATCTGCGGTGTGACCGAATACTGCAAAAGCTCCGAGATAACCGACTTTATCTCGCTTACGAAGCCCTGGCTGTCCTTCGCCCTTATAATCTTAAAGCTCTTCTTGTTCTCGTCTATGAGCTTTCTGAGTATGAGATTTTTTCCCGTGTCATCTATCGCCGTCGGAAGCTCAATTCCGAGCTCCTCGAACACCCTGTAGGCAAGTCTGTTAAAGCTGACGATATCTATATTGAACGTGCCGTGCCCCGGGCTGTTCTCCACAATATTTCTCTGCGCCTGCATCGTGAACTGCTCCGGCACCACCAGAAAGAACTTCTTATCCGGGGCAGCCTGCGACATGGCAAGCAGTGTGTCGTACAGTCTCCTCGATTTTCCGCTTCCGCTGCTGCCTGTAAGAAATATAACCTTCATTTTCATTCCCCTCCTGCGTTTATAGCTAAATTTTAGCGTTATAAACCCTCAAATGCAATTACAATTTGGAATATTTCCCTCCCCGCCTCATAATATATACAAAATAGCTGTGCAAGGAGCCTACAATGAGTTCTTCCACCAAAATTGTTGTATTCAAACTAAAGGAGCTGGTTATCGCCGGTGTGCTCGCCCTGTTAGCAGTTATCCTGCTGGTGCTTTTTATCATACATATAACCTCCGGCGCCGGAAAAAAAAGCAACGACCCGGCACTGAGCACCTTCACCCCGGGAGTCTACACGGCGTCGATAATGCTTTCAGGAAATACCATGGACCTTGAGGTGACTGTCGACTCGGACAACGTAAAGTCAATACGCCTTGTGAACACCGCCGAGACCGTCGAGACCATGTACCCGCTTCTGTCCGCCTCAATCAAATCCCTTGAGGAGCAGGTCAGACAAAAAGGAAGCACCGACGGTATAACCTACTCCGCCGATGCTAAGTACACCTCCATTGTCCTCATAAACGCCATCGACACGGCGCTTGATAAGGCGAGAAGGTAAATATTCCTTTTGTGTTTTAGCTGTTCTTTATCGAGCCTAAGTCCTCAAGCCACAGGGTTCTCACCGCATCACTTGGCATACGAAGGTCCCCTCTCGGCGATACTGCCACGGAGCCGACCTTCGGACCGTCAGGCAGACAGGAGCGCTTAAACTGCTGTGCAAAAAATCTTCTGTAGAAGGTGTCAAGCCACTTATAGACTGTATCCTTGTCATATTCGCCCGCAAACGCATGACAGGCAAGGCGGTACACTTTATGAGGCATATAGCCAAATCTTAGAATATAGTATAGGAAGAAATCGTGAAGCTCATACGGTCCGACCAAATCCTCCGTTTTCTGTGAAATCTGTCCCTCTGACGGCGGCAGGAGCTCCGGGCTCACCGGAGTGTCAAGCACGTCCTCGAGTATCTCACTGAGCGAACTGTCCCCGCAGGTGTCCGCATAATATTTTACAAGATGTCTCACAAGTGTCTTAGGCACTGAGCAGTTTACACCGTACATCGACATATGGTCTCCGTTGTAGGTCGCCCAGCCCAGCGCAAGCTCCGACATATCGCCCGTTCCGATTACCATTCCGCCGGATTTGTTTGCGATATCCATGAGTATCTGGGTTCTCTCCCTCGCCTGACCGTTCTCATAGGTCACATCGTGGACATTCTCGTCCTGTCCGATATCCCTGAAATGTATCCTCACGGCTTCCCTTATATTTACCTCATACAGTGACGCTCCCAATCTCTTCGTGAGCTCCACTGCATTATTGTAGGTCCTGTCCGTCGTTCCGAAGCACGGCATCGTTACCGCCGTTATGTTCTCCCTCGATATCCCAAGGCTGTCAAACGCCCTCGCCGTGACAAGCAGCGCAAGTGTGGAGTCAAGTCCTCCCGATATTCCTATGACAGCATTCTTACAGCCCGTGTGTGCAAGCCTCTTTTTAAGACCCATCGCCTGGATTGAGAGTATCTCCTCGCATCGCACGTCCCTGTCAGTCTTAGATGAAGGCACAAAAGGAGTTCTCTCATAGTATCTGTCAAGCTCAAGCTCATACTCCTTCAACCTGAAGCTTACCACCTCGTATCCCGCTGCCATCTGAACGGAGTAAGTGTTCATTCTTCTGCGCTCATTGACGAGCCTCTGTAAATCGAGGTCAGCCACCGCCGTACCGTTCTTAAAGCGCTTCGTCTCCGCGAGCACGTTTCCGTTCTCACATATGAGGTTCTGACCGCCAAATACAAGATCCTGCGTCGACTCACCCTCTCCCGCATTCGCATATATATAGCCGCAGACGAGTCTTGCAGACTGTCCCGAAATGAGTGCCCTCCTGTAGATGTCCTTTCCCGTCGTCTCATCGCTCGCAGAGCAGTTGACGATGAGCGTCGCCCCTGCCTGTGCATGGTATGTGCTCGGCGGACATGCCACCCACACGTCCTCACATATCTCGGCAGCCACAACAAGATTTCTCACATTCTCACAGGCAAACAACATTCTGCTTCCCAGCTTCACCCCGAGCTCGGTGTCAACGCACTCGTCCATTCCCGGCGTAAAGTGCCTCAGTTCATAGAACTCCGAATAGTCCGGGATATTTTTCTTAGGCACCAGTCCGAGAAGCCTTCCGTCGCACACCGCGGCAGCCACGTTGTAGAGCTTTCCCTGATGCATGAACGGCATGCCGACAAACACGAGAAGCTTCATTCCCCTGCTGTGCTCGACGATATGCCTTAGGCTGTCCTGCGCCGCATTTAGGAGCACATCCTGCAAAAACAGATCACCGCAGGTGTAGCCCGTGATGCACAGCTCAGGAAATACCACAACCGAGACCTGTCTTTCGTATGCCTCGTCCATAAGCTTCATAATATTCTTCTCATTGTATGTACAGTCCGCAACCCTTATATCGGGTGTAGCCGCACATACCCTAATAAAACCGTCCTTCATAACACTCCTCCATGTCACTGCTTTTTCGGTGACTCTAATTCTTTCCTGCCGCCTTCTTAAAAAGAAAGGAAGAAGTCCCCTTCTTCCCTTCCCCGACAGCAGATAAACCGCTATCTCATTCTTGAATTATTTCCGTTGACGTTGTTTCCGTCAATGTCGTCGATTACGGTCTCAATCTCATTGAGCCCATCGTTGATGACATCGCCAACACCTTCTATTATGTTGCCGTCCCCATCAGTGTTGGTCTCCCTCTCATCATGGGAATTTCCGTTTTGGTTAGTACCGTTCATTCCTTCGGTGCCGCCATTTTCGTTCATTCCGTTGGTCGTTCCGTTGTTGTCATTCCGGTTCGTGCCATTGGTCGTTCCGTTAGTTCCATTCTGGGTTGAACCATTGGTTGTTCCGTTGTTACCATTGTTGGTATTGCCTGTCGTTGCATTGTTATTGTTTCCGGTGGTTGTCTGGTTGGTATTGCCATTACCAGTTCCCTGTTGGTTACTCCCATTGCCGAAGCAGCCCGTAAGTCCGAAAACGCCGATTACCGATATAACAGTGCATACCAGAAGTAATTTCAGCTTTTTCATAATAATCTCCTTCTCATACATTATTGATGCCTGTATTCCGCCGTAAGGCAAAATACAAATCTATTCATAACAGGAGCTTAGCGCTTCTGATATGCTTAGTATGTTCGGAAAAAATTATATTAAAGATGAAAATTTTGCTAAAAATTACACTGCCATACAGGCTTTCACGCTGTCAGCCGATAACCTCTTTCATGGTGTATCTTCCCGCCGGCTTGCCTGCGAGATACTTCGCAGCCTCGATTGCTCCCTTGGCAAATACAGCCTTTGAGTAAGCCGTGTGCTTGAGCTCGATCACCTCGTCCTCGCCGGCGAATATAACCTCGTGCTCGCCAACTATTGTTCCACCTCTGACTGCACTTATTCCAATCTCATTGTCTGTTCTCTTCTCCCTGACCTGACTGCGGTCGAACTTATATACATACTTGTTGTCATTAGCCGCATTTATGGAGTCTGCGAGCGCAAGAGCCGTTCCGCTCGGCGCATCAACCTTCAGTCTGTGATGCTTCTCGACAATCTCAATGTCAAAGCCCGCTGCCGAAAGAAGCGGTGACACATCTGCGAGTACCTTAAAGAGAGTGTTAATTCCGAGTGACATGTTAGCGGACTTTAAGACCGCAACCTCCTTTGCTGCCTCCTCGACCTTCTCAAGCTGCTCAGGTGAAAGACCTGTCGTACACAGAACAACAGGTATATTCTTCTTTACCGCATAGTCGAGAAGATTGTTCACAGCTCCCGCAGCGGCAAAATCGATGATAACATCTGCGTCGATGCCGCACTCAAAAATCGAGCGGTACACAGGATAAGCGTTGTGTCCGTCGTCATGCGGGTCTATTCCCGCAACTATCTCTATATCGTTATCAGCCGCAACCAGGTTCGTGATCACCTGACCCATCTTGCCGTTGCAGCCGTGCATAATAGCCTTAACCATTGTATTTTCCTCCGCACTGTCCGATTATAATATTCCATATCCCTTCATTGCCGCCTTGAGTCTCTCAACATTGGCAGGCTCCATAGGTGACAGTGGTCGTCTGAGCGGGCCGACCTCCCAGCCGAGAAGATTCATCGCTGTCTTAACCGGGATAGGATTTACCTCGCAGAAAAGCGCATCTATAAGCTCAATCGCCTCAAGCTGGAGCTTAGCGCTCCTGCTGACCTCGCCTGCAAGATATGTCGCAACGATGTCATGTGCTTTCTGAGGTGCCACATTGGCAAGCACGGAGATAACTCCCTTGCCTCCGAGTGAGAGTATAGGAACTATCTGGTCATCATTTCCTGAGTAAAGGTCGATTTCACCGTTGGTGAGTGACATGAGCTTGGCAACCTGTGAGATATTTCCGGTAGCTTCTTTGATACCTACAATATTGTCGATATCCTTGAAAATCTTCGCAGCCGTAGGTGCTAATATATTACAGCCTGTTCTGCTAGGAACATTGTACATGATTATAGGAAGGTCCACGCTCGCAGCAATCTCCTTGTAATGCTCATACAGACCGTTCTGTGTAGCCTTGTTGTAGTAAGGTGTAACAACCAAAAGGCCGTCGACGCCTGCCTTCTGCGCCTCCGTTGAAAGGTAAACCGCCGTCTCCGTGCAGTTAGAGCCTGTTCCCGCGATAACAGGAATTCTCTTGTTCACTCTCTCGCTGCAGAAACGTATACAGTCAAGATGCTCCTCATGTGTAAGTGTTGACGCCTCGCCTGTCGTACCGCATATAATGATGGCATCTGTGTGATTTTTAATCTGATCGTCGATAATCGCACCCAGCTTATCAAAGTTGACTGACTTATCCTCATTCATAGGTGTAATGATCGCAACTCCTGAACCTGTAAATAATGACATATTCTCCTCTTTTCCGCACTGCGTTTTTGTGTCAAATTCATGCCGCAGTGCTCACATGAACCTAAACATTAAATGCTCCTTATAAAGAAATAAAAGGACTGACGAAAAGCCAGTCCTTAACGTTCCATTCCATGTAGCGGACTATGTATGTTCCGATACAGATAAAACTTCAAGTAGCTCTCCATCAAATCAAGTATGATGACAGTCACACGGCTCTTAACCATGCGCCCAGTCGGACAGCCTACAGACCATTCTGCCCGCTTCGGCACCGCTTCCTTTCCTCCACCCTCTGCCATGTCTGTCATGTCCGATGGAATACTGATAACCGGTGCAACCTCTACCATAAATATATTGGTATGATACCATTATATGCACTTTTAGTCAATACGTTCCGGGAGCAAAAATGCACTTTTGCCCAATTAACCGTGCAATCAGCGCTTTCTTCTCTTAGGCTCGTCCTCATTTATTCTTTTGGAGCCTGACCGACTGCCCTCATTTCTTGTCTCGTCCTCTCCGAGCTCCTCTCTGCGCCTTCTCTCCCTCTGCTCAAGCCTTCTGTTGTATCTGTTATTCTTCTTTATGGACATGGCTGCAAATACAATAAGTGCTGCCATGAGCGCTATAAGAACAATAAGCACTGCTATTATCCAATCCATTGATTTTTTCTCCTTATTTCCCTTTGTGGTGTCAGTTGCCGTTGCCTGAGCCGTTGTCTCCGACTTATCAGGCGATGTGCTCACGGCAGTCGTATCTGCGGCTGTGGTACTTCCCGATACAGTCTGCGTGGCATCTACTGTAGAAGCAGTCTCATCAGTTTCCTGCGTGACTTCCCCCTCTACCGTCGTATCCTGTGCTTCGGTCACCAGCTCCGTAGCAGTCTCAGCAGTCTCCTCTGCCGTATCCTGAGCTGCCGTCGTCTCTGCAGTCTCAGCCGCTGTCGTCTGCTCCGTCGGCTGTGCCTGTGTTGTCGTCTCAGGCTGTGTAGGCTTCGGCTCGTTCTCAAAGCCGTTGCTCGTATAAGGTGAGCCCGAAACACCCTCTATGGATACCAGCTCCGGGTAGGTGAATATGTCAGCATATTCTCCCGTTGTCTGGTACAAATATTTTGAATACGTTCCTATCTCAGCCGTAGTGTCAAGCCTTATAAGAAGTGATGCCGAAAAACCGTTATGTGTGATGCTCACATACTGCCTGCCCTCATAATATGGGTCTATATCGCCAACATTGTAGCCGGAACTCTGCTGTCTGCTCGTTCCGTCGCTGTAGATTGCCTTCACTATGATGGTACTCTTATCTATGGCTGCAATCTCATCTGAAGTTCTATACACCGTAGGATTTATTCCGGCTGACACTCCCACCTGAACAACCGGCTTCGTGGTAAATGTGCAGCTTCCGCTCGTTCCGTCCGCATATGTATAGGTGACCGTGGCAGTTCCGGCATTTACCGCCGTTATAAGACCGTCGCTTCTTACATGCGCCACATTCTCGTCCGAGCTTGAAAAACTCACACCGCCGTCCTTTTGGTTAGACGGGACAAAATATGCGCTGTAGCTTCTGTCAAGCTCAATGCTCTGTCCGTCGCTTATCGTCCTCTTAGAGAGTCCGAAGTACTCAGCAACGGCAGTCGCATCCGCAACACCGACCTTCCTCTGATTTTCCTTCTCATGCATAAAATACGAGTCCGAGGCGTTGGTCATAAAGCTGTGCTCCGCAATAATTGTAGGAATACCCGATTTGGTTCCCTCATCTATAACCGTATAAAAATCTTCAGCCGGGTTTGTACCTGTTCTTGTCAGGTAGCCGCCGCTAAAGAGCCCAAGTCCCGCAGCCTGCGCGTAGCGCGCCATATTAAGACAGAGATTCTTTGTCGGTTCCGAATAGCCGTCAACAACAGACCCATATGCCACGAAGCCGTTCGTCCCTGTGTTTCCCGATGAATTGTTGTGTATGCTTATCACCGCATCGGCACCAACAGATTTTCCCATGTGAGCCCTTCCGGTGTTCGTGTTCCACTCGTTGTTGGCTCTCGTCACATATACGCGCACGCCCGCGTATGTCTCGAGCTCAGCTTTCATATATTTTGCGATACCCCAGTTTAGATCACTCTCGTTATCACCCGTCGTAGCCGAATGTGCGCCTCCGTCGTAGCCTCCGTGTCCCGGGTCGATGACAACCACGACATCTCCGTTGCCGTCCTTTGCGTAGACCGTGGCTGCATTATCCGGCACTGCCGTCATAACTCCCATGGCAAGCCCTGCCATAAGTATAAATGTCATTACCCTTGAACATATCCTAAAAAAGCCGCCTTTTCTCATTAATATCTGCGCCTCCTTCTGTTTCTTCTGCCCCTTCTTCTATTCCTGCTCATTCTGTTCTCAAGCATGAATACCACCGTTGCAAGGACTATTACAATAACAATTCCCGCCGCCATCTTGACTATCATCATTATGTCAAACGAGCCATCGTTTTTCGTATCTTCCGTCGTCGTCTCCTCGGAACTCTGCTCCGGCTCCGTCTGTGTTACTTCCTCGCTGGTCGTCTCAGGCTCGGTAGTCTGTGTCTCAGGTTCCCTCGAAGTAACCTCAGGAATATAATCCTCAGCCTGGTACACCACCCTCACAGAGCCCTTGAGAGCCCCGTAGCTTATCGGGATATCCTGAATTCCCGACTTACTGTAGTCCGCCTCGCCTACTGTGTCAGGCTTCACCTGAATTACGGAGCCGTCACTGTAGACAATGTTTGCCGTCACATTGTTTAAGTCTATCTCCGAGAATGCCTCCGCAGTTTTATAAAATGTCGGGTCGATAAATCCCGCAATCGCTATCTGCTCAGGTATCTTGACCTTGATATTTACAACGCCCGTCGTTCCGTCTGCAAGTGTATAGCTGACAACAGCCGAACCGCTTCCAACCGCCTTTGCCAGACCTTCACTGTCAACCGTCACACAGCTCTCGTTATTGCTTGTCCACGAAGCTTCCCCCTCGGTCTGAAGCTTGACCGAATATCCCTTGTCGAGCACCAGCTCGCCTGCCTCGGAAGCGACAATGTCGTTTTTAGTAAGTCCGAAATACGTCGCTACAGCTTCCGCGTCAGCCTTTCCCAGAGCAGCGGTCTTGTCATAGTCCACGGTTCCGTCCTCATGTGCGACGTACAGCACATCAGTAGCGCTGCTCAAAAAGCAATGCTCAACAATAACCGCCGGCACGCCTGCCCTCATGCTCTCCGCCATGACGGTATGGAAATCCTCGCCGACATACTCCGTCGAGTTCCTTGTCTGTATACCGTTGTTCTTGAGTCCAAGCTGCGTGAGACTGTTTAAAATATAGTTACCCATGTCAGCCGTTATCGTGCTGTACAGCGGGAGCACCGAGGTGAGCACCATGGCTCCGTTGGCGCTTATGTTGTCCTCAGCCACACTGTTGTTGTGTATGCTTATGAGAAAATCCGCGTCAAGCTCTGCCGCCACCATGGCTCTTCCCGTGAGGGTCACAATCGAGTCCTCGGGTCTTGTAAAATACACCTTAACTCCGTCATACTGCTTGAGCTCGTCCATCATCGCCTCAGCTATGGCGTAGTTGGCATCCTTCTCGAGTATTCCGTTGATGCCGACCTTTCCCGGGTCGGTGCCGCCGTGTCCCGGGTCAATCACGATAACAATATTTCCGTCCGCGTCCTTTGCGGCTACGTCCATGCCCGCGGCGCCTATGCCGATGCACAGCGTCGCCGCCGCAACCGCAATATAAGAACATATTTTTTTAATCTGTCGTATCATTCTGCTCCTCCATGCCACCTTCCTACAGTGACCAAAATAATATTTAAAATCACACTCTGCTTTTTAAATTGCAAGAATATATTTATAGTAGAGTTTTTTTAATATATTCTTATCCGAATATATTTTATCCCTGACTGCCGCCACATAAGCCATGACAAGCATCGTCTCATCTTCCTTCGTTCTGCCGTCGGAGAACAAAGCCTTTCCGACAGCGCGCTTTACGGCTGTCATGTCCATACCCTCAACTTCCAGACTGTCTACAATCTCCGTTATGTCCATGTTCGAAGCCGTATTGACATCCGTGTGTTTAACCATTCTCTCGTAGCAGGACATTATCCTCCTGATACGCTCGTCAGTGTCAAAACCACAGGCTTTATTATATAACCTTACCCGCTTTTGTTCCATATATTTTTGCCTTATTACCAAAAATAATACAATAACCGCGGGAAGTGCTATTATTCTGATAATTATAAGTAAAACATGTAAAACCGGCACAAATATGTTCGATAGAGCTCTCGCCACAGCCGCTATG
>CAMEEX010000062.1 GCA_945915235.1 uncultured Clostridia bacterium
TTATTATAACACAACCCTAAAAATTTTAAATATAATTTTGTAATGTGGTATATTGCGGAGATTTTCCGACAACCGAAATATTGAGAATAAAAATCCTTGTGTTCATCACACTCTTAGAAGCATTGAATTTCCAACCAATGTGAACTATGATTAAAATTATAAATCAGATAACAAAAGAAGTAAATTAAATATATTTTAAGATAACATAAACAATAGTATAAACTATGCATAATTGAAGATATTAAAAAAGTCTTACTGGCAACCTTTTACTGATGTCCCCAAAAGTTTAGACTTTTGAGAGGCTCATCGCCTTTCCATGCTACCCGTAAGACTTTTTTAATTTCAGCTATAAAAGTTCACTTATTAAATTACCTTGCCGCCACTTATATAACCGACTACACCAGCGCCGCCAGCTTCGCCCCCGCAGCCTTGCACTCTGCGAGCACATCATCGTCCGGTGCGTTGTCGGCGATTATTCCCTCGCCGGATAAAACAGCAGCCCCATCGGCAGCAACTCTTGACTCCCAGTCGCGCATCCACTCGCCGCCGCCCCAGCCGTAGGAGCCAAAGAGTGCGATTGTCTTACCGGAAATCTTACTGTCAAGCTCGGTCATGAAAGGCTCCATCTCGCCCTCCTCGAGCACCTCAGCTCCCATCGCCGGGCAGCCGAGTGCAAAAGCCTTAGCTTCCGAAAGAGCTGCGGCATCTGCCTTGTCAACCGTCAGAAGCTCAACATCTGCGCCAGCGTCCTTCGCGCCCTCCGCCATCGCATTTGCCATGGCCTCCGTATTGCCTGTTCCGCTCCAATATATAATACTAACCTTTCCCATTTACCTGTTCCTCTCTTTCTTTGAATAAATCATACTGCAATTTCCCTTATGCTTTTCCCCTGCACAAGCTCCTCCATCGCCCTTTCCCGGCTTCGGTCAAAGCTCGCAAACGTGCGGAGTGCACCCGCAAGGTCATCATACACCTTCCAGTATCCATTTCCGATACTGTTCTCCCCGTTATTTTTCAAAAAACCCTCAACGTCCCACAGCGGATATCCCAGAAATATGCCTATCTCATGCGGAAAACTCACCTTGCCGCCGCCAAAGCCCTCGACTCTCTTCGCGAGTCTTGCAAGCTTATCCTCGAGTTTTTCCCTCCGATAGCCGTACCCTGCAAGGAAGTCCTTAATGTCCTTATCGGAAAGATAAGCTTCGAGCCTGTCGCGTCTATACAGATACAGTATCGCTCTCTGTTTATTGACGTTAAGCAGCAGCCAAGATATTCCCGTGCCTGACAGAAGCCGCACATACAGTCTGAACTTTTCAGGTGTCACGGTCACAATGTTGGCGGGCTTCACGTCCTTTAATATAGGGGCGCAATGCAGCACCAGTTCCATAGACACCTTCATTCTAAAGCTCGCTCCCTGTCTGTAATCCATAAACTCCTGTACTGACATATTACTCTCCATTCCGCCGCCAAGCGGCGGCACAAATAGTAATGAAAAACGTGATTTTACGTTTTTCTTGTGTGAAATCGTAATACATCTTAGGCAATGTTTTTTATTGTCTTAGATGTATTTTTCACACTAACCTCCGCTTTGTCCATTTTGTGGTATGTTGTTAATAACTTGCGTTAGTTTTATCTAACCTAGCTAATATTACCACGTCTGTGATTATTATGCAATATATTTTTTCAGTTATTCTTTGACAGGGAATTTAAACAAGATTAGGGTGTCAGAACATGCCAATTTAATCTGTGAGTGTATAACGTGTTATATTTATGCACATCGGCTTCGGTTGTACGAAGCAAGGTGTTCTAAGGACTCTGATATATGTTTTTTATAAGTGCCACCACCGTTGCAAAACCAGCCCTCCGTGGCTGTTTGCAACTCAGTCAGCCTCCATGCTGACTGTGGCTGTACAGTGAGCAGAGTCCTAAGAACAACTAAGCTTCCCACAAAAGTCGCGATATGCATAAATATAACACGTTATACACAACTAAATATACATAGCATGTTCTGACACCCTAACCTAATCTAAGCAAAAAACTAAGCAACCAGATTTTCCGGCTGCTTAGTCCTTTATCATACGCATTTTCAATTATTTACTCATTCGCCTTGAGGCTCGTAACCATGTCGATTGTCTTTACCTTGCGGCCGAGCCAGAAGTTTACCAGATAAGCCACCGCGAACACGCCGACAGCACCGACAACATAAGTGATTGGTGCGACGCGTACCAGCATATCATAGTTGTCGCCCATCGCAAGCCCGTAGATAAGCACCGTCATGTACTCGCCGAGCGGAAGCCCGATTATGATTGCCACGACGCATATCCAGATATTCTGCATCACATAAATCTTTCTTATCTGTTTACTTCTGAAGCCTAACACCTTCATGGTCGCGAACTGGTACTGCTTCTCGGAGAATGACAGTATTCCAAGGTTGTAGATAATCACAATCGCAAGAATTATGGACACCACCATGAGCAGCAATATAACCGTGTTCATCATGTTGATCATTGACATCATTCCGTCCTTCAGGGCGGCAATTCCAGTTATAAGCGATACCCCCGCAATATTTTTTGTCTCACTTAAATCCTCATCTGTGTAGAGACAATCCACCTTGTACTCAATGCCGAGGCTCTCGACGTAAGCCCTCGTCATTGCAAACTTCTGTCCCTGCGGCTCGCGGAAAGTTCCGGCAATCTTGGTTGTGTAGGTCTTGTCATCGCCGTAAACCGACCAGCTCACGTTGTCCCCAATCTTCAAACCGAGGACTGACAATAGCTTCTCCGATACATATATTCCGTCATCTGACAACTCAAAGTCCCTTGCCTTATGGTCGGTATATCTCACCTTATCGCCAGCGTCTGTCACGACAATCTGTCTGGTTGAAGTATTTCCGGACACATCAAATGCCTCAACGGCAAGCGTCATGCTCGTGGCATCACCGTATTTGTCTGTCAGTTCCTTATATGCCTCGTCCGATATCGTGCTCTCCACGTCAAGCTTATACTCGAAATTGTACAAATCTTCAAACTGCCACTTTATGAAAAACTGAATTGTGTCCCTCATGCCGAACGCACAGACTATAAGCATCGTACAGCCCACAATTCCCACAATACCGGTTATCGTTCTTCCCTTGTTTCTTCCGATATCGCGCAGGTTCCAGCGCACACCCACCGAAAATCTCTTAGCAAAGCTTCCCGCAGGCTTCAACTCGCCAGCCTTCACCTTAGGAACCTCAAGTCTTAACGTCTGCGCTGCCGACTCCTTCAAAAGTCCGTGGCAGGTAAAGTATGTAGCCGCCGTTACCAAAATCACAACACCGACCGCCACAACGTACACTATCGGCTTCGTGACCACGACCATATTCGGCACCTCGAAGTAGCTCGCCTCAAGTTTTACAAATATATTTCCGATAATAAATCTTCCCAGAATAAGTCCCAGTGCGGACGCGATAAGGCTCACATAGAAACCGTAGCCCAGATAATGTCTCTCTATCCTCTTTCTTCCAAAGCCGAGAGCCTTCAAAGTACCAATCTGCGTTCTCTGTTTTTTAACAAAGCGGTGCATTGTGGTGACAACCGAGAGAACCGCGATAAAAAGGAAGAGAAATGTAAATATTCCCGAATAGGTTGCGCCCTCCTCGACCTCACTCTGATAGGTCGACACCGACGCGCTCGCGTCCCTTCCCGTGACAGCCTGCGCCGACTCAATTCCATTCTGCAAAAGTGCCTTTACCGCCTGCTCGTCTGCATCGTCCTCAAGAACAACATATGCATAATTGTATACATAGTAATCGCTTGCCTTGTAATCAGGAAGCGCCATGTCAAATATCTCGTCCGTGACATCAGCCACACCAAGTCCAAGCTTCTCGGCAACAGCCTCCTTAAGCTCAGTCTTTATGTACTCCTCAGGAAACGATTTCATTGACAAATAAACATAGCCGTAGTCATCATGTGTAGGAAAAAGCGCCGACTCATCTTTTATCGAATAGACATGGTCTGGCGTGTTCACAAGTCCGATAACCTTGCCCGTAATCTCGTAGTCCTTGTATGCGAGCGTCAGCTCATCGCCGACCTTGATGCCGAGATTGTCCGCGAGATAGCTGTCCAGCCACATTCCATCACTGTCATAGTCAAAGCCCTCGCCGTCAACCACATACATGCTCGATATATTCTTGCTCTCAACAAAATTCGTCTCAAGGACAACGTCCTTAAAATTTTTCAGGTCGGTGTTGATGACAAGCGCGCGCTCCGCCTCCTTGACGCCGTCCGTCGCCCTGATATCGTCCATGTCCTCATCGGAAAAATTTTCTCCGAGCAGCCATAAATCCTGTAGATTATTATTCTCATAATACCGCTTCCCGCTGTAGTCCATGCCGTCCATGTAGGCATGTATTCCCGAAAATACGAACACACCGAGGAAGGTCATTATAAATATGGTGATAAAAGACGAGAGATTTTTCCGTATGTCCCTCATCATCTTTTTTCTCAGCATTACCACTCCACCTCCTCGATATTCTTAGGTGAAGGTTTATCCACAACCGACTGGATTTTTCCGTTCTTTACGCGCACCACAATGTCCGCGATGTCCGCAATCAGGCTGTTGTGCGTAACGATGATGACAGTGTTTCCTCCCTTTTTGCACTGCTCCATGAGAAGCTTCAATACCTCAACACCCGTCGCAGAGTCGAGTGCACCCGTCGGCTCATCGCAGAGAAGCACCTTCGGATTCTTCGCAACTGCCCTCGCGATTGAGATACACTGCTGCTCGCCTCCCTAGAGCTGGTTAGGGAACTTGTTCTCTTGCTCGGTGAGCCCCACCTTTGCGAGCGCCTCGTGCGGGTCGAGCGCATTTTTGACGATATCCTTCACGAGCTCCACGTTCTCAAGCACCGTGAGTGTCGGCAGTATATTATAAAACTGAAATATAAATCCAACCGTGGCAGCTCTGTAACGGCTCAATTTGTCCTCGTTATATTTTGAAATGTCCTCGCCGTCGACAATAACCTGACCGCTCGTCGGAATATCCATTCCGCCAATCAAATTGAGGAGCGTGGATTTGCCCGCCCCAGACGGACCGAGTATGACAACGAACTTTCCCTTTTCGATGCCCAAATCGACTCCATCGAGCGCGCGAAACTCACGCTCCCCTGTCTTATACACCTTGGTAACATTTTTAAGCTCAACAATCTTAGCCACAGCAATCTCCTCCTTCACAGTACAATTTATGTAATTACATAAACGACTCTATTCAATATGAATATATCACCGTGGTTAGAAATATACAACTAAAATTAGTTGTAACTTATATATTGTTCAACATCAAGTCTCTACGGCATTTTCTTCAAATTCTGCTCGAAGCCTGCGCCCCTCAGACATTTATTTACGCGCGCTTCGTCATAAGACGTAGCTGAAGCGACATTTTCTCCCAGCTTTAAAGCGGACAGCTTGAAATTCTGAAATACATACATGAGTAAGCAGCCATTTCTCAAAAAAAAATGTGCGAATTACGAATAAATTGCGCTCACCCACACATCTTCTAAATCACTGTAATGAGCACTTATATCTCACCCACACTGCATCGCTGTCAAATTTCTTCACATCGAGAAGCTTGAGCGCGGTGACATCGTGTGACATTTCAAGACCGTCAAACACGGCAGGCATTCCGCCTCTGCCGTCAATTCCGGCGCCGATGAGTATGCTTATCTCATCGAGAAGCCCTGCCTCAAGGTACGCTGTGTTTATCTTCGCACCGCCGACAATTCCCATTCGTCTGACATTAAATTCCTCGGCGAGTATCTGAGATGCCCTCGCCAAATCGACCGTATCTTTTCCGCAGACAATCCATGAAATATGCCTGCCATCAAGATAATCAAGATACTCCTTCTTTACCTTCTCGCTCGTTACAATAAGGTACGGCTTGCTCATATCCGCCGCATCGTTCCACAAAAGCCTACCGTTTGTATCTATTATTACCTCATATCCGGCTGCATGAGCCTTCTTTGAAAATCCTTCTTTTCCGTATATTTCATTATTTTTCGGCTCAAAAAAGCCCGGCTCGGCAAGCTCAAGCTCCGCCGTAACCCTTCCGCTGACCGTTGTTGGCACATCAATCTCATTTAAGGTCGTGTAATAATCGTCAACGCCTCGAAGCTTTGATGTCATCGCACAGTCAATTCTTCCATCTAATGATACCATCATGTGGCATATTGTGTATGGTCTTTTCATTTTTTACCTCCTACTGTACTGCTCTTACAATTTTCCGCCATATACCGGGAAGCCGCTGCTCTCGCCATAGCTCTCAATCTTCTTGAAGTTTTTAAGTTTCTCCATATCCTCTGCATTTATCTCAAAATCAACCTGCGCGTTGCTCTTCATGTGCTCAGGGTTGGCTGTCTTTGGAAGTGAAATTGCTCCAATCTGGAGTGTGTATCTGATGCAAAGCTGCGTAACCGTCACGCCGTACTTGTCCGCCATCGCCTTAATCTCAGGCTGATTTAAAATTACGCCGTGTGCAATAGGTGAATACGCCTCGACTGCTATATCGTTCTTCTGACAATACTCAACAAGCTCAGACGGAGTGTTGCTGATATGGAGAAGAATCTGGTTCACCATAGGCTTAATCTCTGCCGTCTCCATAAGACTCTCTATATCCTCAATCTGGAAATTTGACACACCGATTGCTTTAAGCTTTCCTGCCTTGTAAGCGTCCTCAAGCGCTCTCCACGCTTCCCTGTTTCCCTCGACATATCTGTTCTCCGACTGATTTACCTCAACCCAAGGCTGTGGGCTGTGAATAATCATCATATCCAGATAGTCAAGCCCCATCTTCGCAAGTGTCTCATCAATGCTCTTTGCCGCAAGCTCATAGCTTTTGTGCTCCGCCGCAACCTTCGACACAACGAACAGCTCTTCCCTCGGAATACCGCAGTTTCTCACGCCCTCGCCGACTCCGCGCTCATTTCCATACGCCTGCGCCGTGTCAATATGTCTGTAACCAATCTCGACTGCCGCCTTCACAGCGTCCGCAGCCTTATCATCATCAATAAACCATGTTCCAAGCCCTAACTGTGGAACTTTTACACCGTTATTTAATGTTATCGTCTGATTATACATTGCAATCCCTCCGTAAACAATAATATTAGATAGTTATGAAACTTAATTTTAGTGCTGTGTGTCACTTATGCGATGTCATTTTGCTATACTAATTCTCCATGCCGCAAGGTGCTATAATAAATTCGTACAGGCAATTTCTTATATTCCATCGAAACAACTTATTTTTCTCAGGAATAAATTCACATGTGAGAAACAAGCTATCAAGCATTTAGGGCGATACCGCCTAGCTGGCTTCACTCTTCTCTGTGGCGGTATTTTTTGCCGTACCTTTCAAGTTTTTGTCGGCTCGATACCGCCTAGCTGGCTTCACTCTTCTCTGCGGCGGTAGATTTTGCCGTATCTTTCAGTTTTCTGTCGGCTTGATACCGCTTGGCTCACTTCACTCTTCTCTGCGGCGGTAGATTTTTCCGTATCTTTCAAGTTTTTGTCGGCTTGATACCGCCTCGCTGACTTCACTCTTCTCTGCGGCGGTAGATTCTACTGTGCTTTTTAAGAGTTCGTCGGCATTATACCGCCTAGCTGACCTTTTTATCCTTATAGGCGGTAAACTCTTCATAAATTCCCGATTAGTATACTTCTGGTAACACCTCACCTTCGCTTTCGGCTCAGCCAATTTGCATTTCGCAATTAAATACAATAATATATCCTTAAATCGCCAAACCGGTGCATGCCTCACTGACACTATTCAATTTTAGAGTTCCACAATTATCTATAACAATACAATAGCAATTATAAATGCCCGGAGGAGATTATGTCTAATACTTATGTTACATGATGTATTATGCTCAAAAGGCATATTATATCAATCCCCATGCCGCCGTCCACCGGCACACACAGGAGTAAAAACTATCCCTCTCACTATCCTACACGTCACTGCTTTCGCGGTGACTCAAATAGTAATAAAAAAAGCTCCTTTGCTTTTTCCTGTGTGGAAAATACCTTTTAGACAATGTTTTTTGTTGTCTTAGATGTATTTTTCACACTATGACCAGAACACGATCCCCAGCACCGCCGACAGCACAATCATGAGAATTGGCGACAACTTCTTTTTCCATATTTTTTTCAGCAAGAAGGACACCGCAAGCAGTATCATAAATATTATTATAGACCTGAAATCGGGCGAAATGCTGCTTGTGAAATCCACAAAACCGAACAATGTATTAAGCCCCATGCTTATCGCCGTCGCAATTATCATGGCGACTATGCATGGTCGTATTCCAGACAGAACCGCATTTACACCTGCATATTTCAGGAGATTTTTCAGCACGGCGGCAATGATTAGTATTATGACAAACGACGGCAGCACGACCCCGAGAGTTGCCATAAACGCACCAAATATTCCTCCCTGCGACGAACCAACAAAGGTCGCCATATTCACCGCGAGCGGCCCCGGCGTTGACTCCGAGACGGCAATAAAGCTCATAAATTCGCTCTCGGTAAGCCACCCCTTTGACAAAACCGTCTCCCTGACAAGCGAAATCATGCCGTAGCCACCGCCGAAGGAAACCGCACCGATAATAAGAAAATTCAGGAAAAGCTCAATATATATCATTTTATACCTCCGCATACTGCAAGCATTGCTTGCAGTACTGCCACCAATAAGTAGTTTGAAAATTTTATTTTCAAATTTTATGCGCTCCCTTCCCGTCAGAACATTTTTTATCGGAATTTCCCACACGCTTTCCAATCATGTACACGAACCAGCCGACCACGCCGCTTATCACAATATAAAATATTGACGAGAACGACACCGACGTTATCGAAAACACCGTCATCACGACAATCACGGTTCCAAAAATTGCATAGTTGAGCACGTTTTTTTCAAGTCCCTTTAACATTCTCACTCCGGCAGACGCGATAAGATAAACGACGCATACCTGTATTCCCTTGAACGCATACGCCACATAGGTCAGACTTAAAAACTTATCAAAGAAAAGCGATATCAGATATATTATCACAAATGAAGGTATGCTCACGGCAAGCGTTGACAGCGCGGCACCCGCGACTCCGCCAACTCTGTAACCGAGATAGGTCGCACTGTTGACCGCCACGGGACCCGGTGTCGACTCCGCAACCGCCACCATGTTCAAAAATTCTTCCCTGTCAATCCACTTCTTTTTTTCGATAAACTCATTTTCCAAGAGTGCAATCATCGCATAGCCACCGCCGAAGGTGAACGCACCAATTTTTAGGAACGTGAGAAATAATTGTGTCAGTTTTTTCATTTAAAATTTGTGCTCCTATCTCTCAAATATTATTCTGATTCTTAAAAAGACTTCTTCCACATTGCACATCGCGCATTGCAAAGCTCCGCCGCCCCGCCATTACCGCCTGTCAAAGCTATTTTCACTTAGCGGCGGTAAAAAAATCTTCCATTTTTCATTTTTTTATGACTTTGTACCGCTTGGTTGACTTTATTATCCCTCCAAGCGGTATTTTTCTTCTTAATCAGCCTTATTCTTGAATAATTTTACCGCCTAAATTCAAATCTATTAACAGTGAGCGGTAAATGACCAAACCGGAAGCAAGTTATACTTCTTTTCCTAATGACAATAAGTCAGGCATAAAAGAATTTACGAGCATCTCTTCCTGACTTCACGAAAGAAATGCCACTCTTTCTAAAAATTCCGGTAAATTCCAATTTTTTTGCCGCCACTATTATAGCAAATAAGTATCTTATCTTCTACTTAAACTTTGAACGAAAAAGAAAAAGTTTGAAATCGAAACTTAAAAACTCCTTATTATTATTTTTCTATGCCCGCATAACTGGACTGCTTATTTTTCTTCAAACTGGACGTTTTAATCATGCCATCTTTACTGTATCATAACGCTAAATTCATGAAGCGGCGCACGACATGACAAAACACAAAATAAAAATCAGCGGCAGTCCATACACACAAAAGCGGCGGGCTGCCGGGAAACGGAGATTACTATGGCAACAAGATATGAACTCAACAAGGAACTCGCACAGATGTTAAAGGGCGGTGTAATCATGGACGTGACCACACCGGAGCAGGCTAAGATTGCGGAGGCGGCAGGCGCCTGTGCGGTAATGGCACTTGAACGTATTCCGGCAGACATAAGAGCCGCAGGCGGCGTGTCAAGAATGAGTGACCCTAAGATGATTAAAGGTATTCAGGAGGCTGTATCAATTCCTGTCATGGCAAAATGCCGTATCGGACACTTTGTCGAGGCTCAGATACTCGAAGCCATAGAGATTGACTACATAGATGAGAGCGAAGTTCTCTCCCCTGCCGACGATGTGTACCACATCGACAAGACACAGTTCAAGGTTCCGTTTGTCTGCGGCGCGCGTGACCTCGGCGAGGCACTCAGGCGCATAAGCGAGGGCGCTTCAATGATAAGAACCAAGGGTGAGCCGGGAACGGGCGACGTAGTTCAGGCTGTACGCCATATGAGAGCCATGAACGCCGAAATCCGCCGTGTCCAGAACCTGCGCGATGACGAATTATACGAGGCTGCCAAGCAGTTGCAGGTTCCTGTCGAGCTTGTTAGATATGTCCATGACCATGGCAGACTCCCTGTTGTAAACTTCGCCGCAGGCGGTGTCGCAACCCCTGCCGATGCAGCACTTATGATGCAGCTCGGCGCAGAGGGCGTGTTTGTGGGCTCAGGAATATTTAAGTCAGGAAATCCTGCAAAGCGCGCATCCGCCATCGTTCAGGCTGTCACCAACTACACCGACGCTAAGCTTATCGCAGAGCTGTCGGCAGACCTCGGCGAGGCAATGGTCGGAATAAATGAAAATGAGATTGCCCTGCTCATGGCTGAGAGAGGAAAATAATGTGAAATGAGGATTAAATATGGCAGTTGGTATATTGGCGCTTCAAGGGGCATTTGCCGAGCATGGACAGATGCTTGACAAGCTTGGAGCAGAACATTTTGAGATAAGACAGCTTCGCGACCTTGACAAAAATCCCGACCGGCTTATACTGCCGGGCGGCGAGAGCACTGTTATGAATAAGCTCCTGCACGAGCTTGGTCTGTATGAACCGATAAAGAAACTGATTGAGGGCGGCATGCCCGTGTTCGGCACCTGCGCCGGAATGATTCTTCTTTCCCGCGATGTCGAGGACGGAAAGACATGCTTTGGCACCATGGATATCCGTGTCCGCCGAAATGCCTACGGCAGGCAGCTCGGAAGCTTCTACACCGAGGACAGCTTTGACGGCATCGGAACAGTACCGATGACCTTTATCCGTGCACCTTTCGCGGAGGAAGTCTACGACAATGCAAAGGTTCTCGCGACCGTCGACGGGCGCATCGTGGCAGCCCGCCAGGACAGACAGCTCGTCACCGCGTTCCACCCGGAGCTAACGGACGACACATCGGTGCATGAGTATTTTATGGCGATGTAAAGGACAGAGACTTGTACACATTTCCTGATGATACTAAATTATCTATTGCATAACCACAAAAAATAATATATAATTCATTATCGGGAATGAAGTTCTCCCTTAGTAGAAATGCTAGAACCGCTAATAAGCTGATGACTTCTGCGACTATGTACGCAGAAATTGTCAGCTTTTTTTGTACTCATACCAAATGTATGAATACAATCAATAATAGGGAATTTCAATGAAATTTCCTAATAAAAAATATACATCGAAAGGAAAAAATTATGCTGCTCAGTATCTCACTTATTCTCATCGTCGGCATGTCCATGGGCTGGATATGCCGGAAAATAAAGCTTCCGAGTCTGCTCGGAATGTTGCTCACGGGAATTGTTCTCGGTCCCTACGTCCTGAATCTCATCGACGCGGATATCCTCAATATCTCCGCGCAGTTGAGAAAAATCGCCCTGATTATAATTCTCACAAGGGCGGGGCTCGGACTTGACATTTCGGGTTTAAAGAAAATAGGACGTCCCGCCATTATGATGTGCTTTGTCCCGGCATCGTTTGAGCTGCTCGGAATGTTGTTGCTTGCGCCGAGGCTTCTTGGAATGTCGCTTCTCGAGGCAGCCATAATGGGCGCTGTGCTCGCCGCAGTGTCCCCTGCCGTGGTTGTTCCACGAATGGTAAAGCTCATCGATGAGGGCTACGGCACCAAAAAAGGTATCCCGCAGCTCATACTTGCAGGTGCCTCCGTCGACGACGTGTATGTCATCGTGCTCTTTTCCACCTTTACCGGAATTATGCAGGGAAACGGCGTGTCCGTGATGAGCTTCGTCAACATTCCCGTATCCATTTTTCTCGGAATTGTCATCGGAATATTTATTGGTTTTGTGCTCGCAAAATTCTTTAAGCTTGCACATATCCGCGACACGGCAAAGGTGCTCATAATTCTCAGCATATCCTTTCTTCTGGTTACTGCCGAGGATACGCTGACCACCTCCATCACCTTCTCTGCCCTGATAGCCATAATGTTCATCGGGGTTGGACTGCAAAAATACAGAGCGCCCGTGGCAAAACGTCTCTCCGCAAAATATGCAAAGCTGTGGGTTGGTGCTGAGGTATTCCTGTTCGTGCTCGTAGGCGCCGCCGTAAATATTAGCTATCTTAAAAATTTCGGAGTGTCCGCTCTTGTAGTTATCGCCGGAGCTCTCTTGTTCAGAATGTTGGGAGTTTTTGTGTGCCTGCTCGGAACCAAATTAAATAAAAAAGAGAGATTGTTTACCATGATGGCGTATACCCCAAAGGCTACCGTTCAGGCGGCTATCGGCGGTATCCCCCTCGCCATGGGCTTTAGCTGCGGCGAGACCGTTCTCACCGTCGCCGTGCTCGCCATAGTGCTCACCGCCCCGCTCGGCGCGTTTGCCATAGATGCGTCTTATAAGAAATTTCTAGCTAAGGACTAATCCTGTTAGAATTTTCTTTTTTAGAATAAATATCAGCAATTCCTGTGTTGTTTTGTATATGCTTACCAGCTAATTAATCAAAAACAGAGAAAGCGCCGTTGAAAGACCGCTTTCTCTGTTTTTATATAGCTGATATCCTGTCATTTTATTTTCATTAAATCATAAAACAGCACAACTGCTTAAATTAAATTTCCCGTTTGATATTGATTTAAACGGTATAGCTGATGCTCTGCCCGAGCACCTTCGAGCAGGTGTCTTTGATATCGTCAATGATAACGTCTGTTCTCTTGACAATATTCGATGTGCCCGCAGATGTATGTGCGGAGTATGTCTTTTTATTGGTTTTCCTGTGTTCGTGTTCATCGTGCACACTATCTGTCCCGCCTTCTGCCTTCATAGCCGGAGCACTGTTATTTTTTTCTCTGTGATGAGATTTTTGTACACTGCCCGCACCCGTATCATTGTTATCGGTATTTTCCACGTTTTCCGTGCCATCTATACTATCTGCCGTCTCCTCATTATCCGCATTTTCCGTGCTGTCATTCGCATTATCTGCCACACGGTCATACTCAGCCTGCCTCTCCTCGGCTCTCTCCTGTGCCTCCTCGCCCTCGGTCGGAAGCTCCTCGTATTCCAACGAACCGACAAATTTTATATGCACTTCCTGCACATTGTTGGTCTTGGCAAGCATTTCCTGTGCCTTGGCAAGCTTCTCGCTCTTTGGAATTAACGGGTCATTTACAACCTTCTTGAGTGATGAAGCGTACTCGCCCATCGTATTGAGCTTCACACGCTCAACCTCGTCCTTGGTTTTGCATTTTCTGAGCTTTTCCTCGTAGTTCTTCTTCTCCGCCTTGATTTCCCTGTATTTTTTCAATGCCTCGGGATTATTCTGCTCGAGATACTTTTCCTCCTCGGGTGTCAGCGTTCCGCCCGCCATTATCTTATTATCAATCTTCGTATCGTACTCCACCTGGCGGTTATTTTCTGCCTGCTCCTTGATATCCTGAATAATATAGTCATCCTGCGTCCAGTTTTCGCGGGCATTTCTCTCCTCCTTGGTGAGCTTTCCCGACTCCTTCTTCTGCTGCCATTTATTGTTCAACACCTGAAGCTGCACTGCGTTCTTGACCGTACCTGAAATCATCTGCATAACAAACACCCTCCCATAAAAAACAAACTAATTTCCAGCCTCCGCACATTAACCATAAGATATTTTTTATAAAAATTCCGCAACAAATATATACAAAAATTATCAGTAAATCCCGTATGCACTTTTGTATAAACAATCTGTATATAATATATATCGTACCCCCGCGCAAAAAAATAAGGCATACGAAATTTTCTTCGCATGCCCTATGCTGACATATTATTTCACAATCAACACCTTTTTCCCCTCAAAAGCAAAGCCGTAATGCCTTATGCACTCCTTTTCAATGCCCTTTGCCGTAAGTTCGGCGTCGTAGTTCCTGTCCTCTATCTGTTTTAATGCTGACTTGGCGGTATCCTCAAGAGACTTTTCATCATAGGCGTCACGAACCTTAAATTCCAATATAATTGCATCATATTTATCATCTGTATTTTTCGGAATGAGCATCACATCACATCTTCCATATCCACTTTCACGGTTGGATTTAACTTCATATATATCACGCACTTCTACAAGCAAGCCCAACACAAATCCATGAAAGAAACGCTCCGGCTGTGACCTCTCTGACGGATGCTTCCCCGCATCGAAACTGCTGAAGGTTGACAATGCAACATCATTCATATATATGTTCATCTCCTTCAGTTTTCCATTTATCAATGCCTGAACAAAAGCATTATAGTTAGAACCTGCTACTTTAAACCACCCCTTGAACATATTTGAAAACATACTTCTGGTCTCAAGATTGGTTATCGACAGATGATACCACGGCTCCAACAGCTCACCGCGATACTCGACATCATTTACTTTCAAATATCCGCTCGCGACAAGCAGGCTCCACACCGCGCTCTCGTCCGTATCAAGCTGGCTAAACACTATCTGCTCATCAAAATTAACGACAATCTCCTTACAGCTTATGAGTTCCTCCATCATCTGCTTAATATCAGCCGACGCTGTCTGTATAAGCTTGCTCACAAGTCCATTCGAGCTTGTCGACGCCCAGTATGGCGCAAACTTCCTCTTATCAAGATAGCTCGTTATCGACCAAGGGTTATAGATATCCCTGTGTGACCCAAATGTAAATCCATCATACCATTTTTTTACCTGTTGCTTTGTATCCGACAGTCCAAATTTGTCAAGCGAGGCGAACACCTCTTCCTCCGTGAAACCAAAGCATGTGCAGTATTCATCTGAAGTCGTTGTCACCACATTCAGGTTATTTAGGTCTGAAAATATTGACTCCTTTGATACCCTTGTAATTCCCGTCATCACAGCGCGCTCAAGGTATGGGTTAGTCTTAAATGTATTATTAAAAATATTTCGTATAAAGGAAGTAAATTCGTTCCAGTAACCGTGAATATACGCCTCCTGCATGGGCGTGTCATACTCATCAAGCAGAACTATCGTCTTTTTTCCATAATATCTTTCAAGAAAACTGCACAGCATTTTTATGGCAGAGTAGCACAGGGCATCTTCCATAAACATAGTCATGCCATTAAACATAGTTCTCTCATTATCGCTTAACAGTTCCCCCTCCAAAAGATATCTGTGCTGTTCATACAGAGCTGCAATCAACTCCTTAATCTGCGTCTTTACATCATTTATATTATCAGACTTAACTCCGGCAAAACTTAAGAACACCACCGGATACGTCCCCTGCAATTTCCTGTACTCCTCATCTTCCCACACGGAAAGCCCCTCAAACAGGTCTCCCCTGTCTGCATACCTGTTTGAAAAGAAACAGTTGAGCATACTCATATTGAGCGTCTTGCCGAAACGACGCGGGCGGGTTATAAGTGTAACAACATCTCTCGAATCCCACCATTCTTTTATAAATGCTGTCTTATCAATGTAAAAGCATTTGCTCTCCCTTATGTTATCAAAACCTTGATTTCCTATGCTTATATTATACTCCATAGCCTCACACTCCTTCATTGATTAACACCCGATATATCCGCATTAAAAATGAACTCCTAATCCCCATGCCGAGCCCAGCGGCACAAGAAAACGATATTTTTACACTATTTATATTAACATAATGTATCATTTTTATCAATACAAAACACACCTTGTATCTATTTACTATTTTGCTGCTTACAGTGTAAGCGATTAATAACAACCCGTCCACTCTTACCGGGCAGTCCTCCAACTGCA
>CAMEEX010000063.1 GCA_945915235.1 uncultured Clostridia bacterium
TTCACAAACAGGGCTTTCACTGCACACAGCTTGCACTTTCGAAGGCGGTTAAGGAGTTCAAGGTAAACAACGGCGTTATGACACCGGGGCTTGCTTTCTATATTAGAGAGCTCTGTGCCGAGAATAAGGTTGACGTGTCGGTGCTCGGCTGCTATCTCAATCTTGCCAATCCTAACAAGGAGAGCCTTAGAAAGACACAGGAGACCTACAAGGCACATATTCGTTTTGCAAGCCTTGTAGGAGCGGGAATGGTCGGAACAGAGACAGGTGCGGTAAATGAGGAGTATTCCTTCACACCGGACAATCACACGGACGAGGCGCTTGAGGTATTTATCGAGGGACTCCGCCCGGTTGTGGAGTATGCCGAGAAGATGGGCGTGATTATCTCCATCGAGCCGGTGTACAAGCATATAGTATACAATTTCGAGCGCGCGAGAAAGGTGCTCGATGCAGTCAATTCCCCTAACCTCCAGCTCATCTTTGACCCGGTCAATGTAATCTATGCGGGCAACTATGAGAAGCAGGACGAGATTATCCGCACGGCGTTTGAGCTCTGCGGCGATGACATCTGCTGTATGCATCTGAAGGATTTTGTCGTTGAGAACGGCGAGGTTAAGTCAGTTATATCCGGAAGGGGAATGTTAAACTATCCGCTTCTTATGAGCTATGTCAAGACCTACAAGCCTTTTGTACACTGCCTGCTTGAGGACACCAAGCCGGAGAATGCCGCCGAGGCGAAGAAGTTCGTCGAGGAGCAATATGAGAAGGCACAGCTTCTGAATTAAGGATGCAGCCTGCCGTAGGCAGGGGGCAAAAGCATAATATTGAATATGAATGGAGAGAGATATGCCTAAGTTTTATGAGCCGGAGCAGCTAAAGCATCTGCAAAAGCTTGAGATGGAAATTCTTACAGATTTTAAGAGGATATGTGACGAGAACAATCTTACCTATTTCGGCTATGCCGGGACGGGCATAGGTGCGCTTCGCCACAAGGGATATATACCGTGGGACGATGATATAGACATCTCCATGCCTAGAAAGGACTATGAGCGCTTCATGGAGCTCGTGACCGAGCAGATGGGGGACAAGTATCAGGTGTTGAACACCGAGACGGACATAAATTATCCGCTTGCCACGACAAGACTTGTGCTTAAAGGCACGAAATTCAGGGAATACTCCATGAAGGACGTGGACTGCAACTGGGGTATATTCCTTGACCTGTACGCGCTCGACAATGCGGCGGACGGAAAGCTCGCATATTGGTGGCAGATGTGGACGGCATGGTTCTGGGGAAAGCTTCTTATCCTCAGAAGTATCCCAAGACCGTATCTGTATGTGCACGGACTGACGGCGAAGCTTGTGACTGCGGCATGTGTGGCAGGTTATCATGTGATGAAGCGGCTTGGAATTTCCAAGGAGTGGCTGTACATGAAGCGCGAGAAGGCTAACAGAAAATATGAGAACAGGCAGACAAAGAGGATTGCGTATTTTTGTGACCCGCTTCCATACACTAACACCTTCTCGGTCGATGACATATATCCGCTCAGGGAGCTTCCGTATGAGGACACGACACTGCCTTTTCCTAATCATCTTGAGGAGCTTCTCACCAAGATGTACGGCGATTATATGACACCGCCGCCTGTTGAGAAGAGAAAGACACATTTTCCGTATGAGCTCGATTTCGGACCGTATGCGCCGGAGAATGAGGCGGAAAAAAAGTAATATGCACGAAGCATATTTGAATGGAGGAGCGGATTTTTAATATCTGCCCGAAGCAATAAGAAACAGATTGGAGACATTAACTATGTCCTACGAGTATGAACTTACAATTCTCATGCCTTGTCTTAACGAGGCTGAGACATTGGAGACATGTATAAAAAAGGCGCAGACCTTTTTGAGGGAGAATAACGTGAACGGCGAGGTGCTTATCGCGGACAACGGAAGCACTGACGGCTCCCGCGAGATTGCCGTGAAGGCGGGCGCTAGGGTTGTGCCTATAGAACAGCGAGGCTATGGGGCTGCGCTTATCGGAGGCTGTGAGGCTGCGAAGGGTGAGTATGTCATCATGGGTGATGCCGATGACAGCTATGATTTCCTCAATCTTATGCCTTTCCTTAGCAAGCTGCGCGAGGGCTACGACCTTGTAATGGGAAACCGTTTCAAGGGAGGAATTGCCAAGGGAGCAATGCCGCCGCTTCACAGATACATCGGCAATCCAGTGTTGTCGTTTATCGGACGGCTTTTTTACAAGAGCGATATAAGGGACTTCCACTGCGGACTTCGCGGCTATAAGAGAGAGTCGATTATGAAGCTGGGACTCCAGACAATCGGTATGGAGTATGCGAGTGAGATGGTTGTCAAGGCGACACTCTATAAGCTCAAGATAACAGAGGTACCGACGACGCTCTCACCTGACGGGAGAAGCAGGGCACCGCATCTTAGAAGCTTTCACGACGGCTGGCGCCATTTGAAGTTCCTGCTCATGCACAGCCCGAGCTGGCTTTTCCTCTACCCGGGTATATTCTTCACCGCGTTAGGTGCGGTACTTATGTGCATACTTGCAGCTAATACCATCACCATAGGCGCTGTAGGCTTTGATATCAACACGCTTTTATACAGTTCTGCGATGCTTATGATAGGTGTGAACCTCATACTGTTCAATGCGTTTACGAGAACCTATGCGAGAATGACGGGTTTTATTCCGATGCCGGAAACGCCTAAGAAGAGATTTTTCACGGTCGACAAGGGAATATTTATCGGTGCGGTGCTCTTTATATTGGGGCTTGTGCTCACGATAATGGCACTCGTCGGCTGGAACAGCAGGAATTTCGGACAGCTCGACCCGCAGCAGATGATGAGACTTACCATTCCGGCAGTGACCTTCATGGTTACGGGAGTGCAGGTGCTCTTCGGAAGCTTCTTTATAGGTATTCTTGAGATTAAGCATAAATAAATTGAACAGCGTGAAAAAGTGCCGCCGGGCGGCGGAATGGGGATTTTATGAAAAAAGATTATTCAGATAAACATACCTTTGTTATCTGCGCGTACAAGGAGAGCAGTTTTCTTGAGGAATGTATAGAGTCACTTGAAAATCAGACTGTAAAAAGCACCATTATCATGGTGACGTCCACACCGTGTGATTATATACAGGATATTGCAAGAAAGCATGGCATTGAACTTTTCGTGAACGAGGGAGAGAAGGGAATAAGCGCTGACTGGAACTTCGGCATAAGCAAGGCGGAGACACAATATGTCACCGTGGCGCATCAGGACGATGTGTACAGAAGAAACTACACCGTTGAGTGCATGCATGCCATGGAGAATGACAAAAAGCCGCTCATATTTTTTACTAATTATGAGGAATTAAGAAACGGCGAGCCGTGCCATAAGAATAAGCTTCTCTCGGTCAAGAGACTTATGCTGTTTCCATTGGGACTCGGAGCGAAAGAACACAGGATATTCTCACATTCGGTGTTTGTAAGAAGAAGAATACTGTCGATGGGAAATCCTATATGCTGTCCTTCAGTGACCTTCAATATGGCGCTGATGCCTGATAAAATTTTCACGGTCGGAATGAAGAGCAACGTGGACTGGGAGGCATGGGAGAAGCTCTCGAGGCTTTCGGGAGGTTTTCTTTATGCGACGAAGCCGCTGTGCTACCACCGCATACATCAGGAGTCCACAACTTCGGAAATCATAGCAGACAACGGCAGGACGGAAGAAGATTATCAAATGTATTGTAAATTTTGGCCAAAATGGATTGCAAGAATTCTATTACATTGGTATACTAAGAGTCAGAAAAGTAATTCGTTATAATATTAACATACTTTTTAATTATTGAATAGTTTGGGAGGAATTAGCTATGTCAATTCTTGTTACGGGTGGAGCGGGCTTTATCGGAAGCCATACGGTTGTAGAGCTTATGAATGCGGGCTATGATGTTGTCGTTTTGGATAACCTTGTGAATGCCAGTGAGAAATCAATCGAGAGAGTAGAGAAGATTGTCGGAAAGAAGGTTAAGTTCTACAAGGTAGATATAGCCGACAGAGCCGGACTTAATGAAGTATTTGACAAGGAGCAGATTGACTCCTGTATACATTTTGCAGGACTCAAGGCGGTTGGCGAGTCAGTTGTCAAGCCTCTTGAGTACTATACCAACAATATCTCCGGAACACTCGTGCTTCTCGATGTTATGAGAAAGCATAATGTGAAGAATATCGTGTTCTCATCCTCTGCTACGGTATACGGAAATCCTGCATTTATACCTATCACTGAGGAGTGCCCTAAGGGACAGTGTACTAACCCTTACGGCTGGACGAAGTCGATGCTCGAGCAGATTTTGTCTGACCTCTACAGAGCTGACAATGAGTGGAATGTGATGCTGCTTCGCTACTTTAACCCTATCGGAGCACATGAGAGCGGTCTTATCGGAGAGAACCCTAACGGTATTCCTAACAATCTCATGCCTTACATCACACAGGTTGCAGTCGGCAGACTCAAGGAGCTGTCGGTGTTCGGCAATGACTACGATACGCCGGACGGAACGGGTGTCAGAGATTACATCCATGTTGTCGACCTTGCCATCGGACATGTGAAGGCGATGGAGAAGATGAAGGAAAATCCCGGACTTAAGATATATAACCTCGGAACAGGTAAGGGAAGTTCGGTTCTCGATATCGTGAAGGCCTTCGAGGAAGCTAACGGAATTAAAATTCCTTATGTCATCAAGGAAAGACGTGCCGGGGATATCGCTACCTGCTATGCGGACGCTTCACTTGCCGAGAAGGAGCTGCACTGGAAGGCAGAGAGAGATTTAAAGAAGATGTGTGAGGATTCCTGGAGATTTCAGAAGAACAATCCTAATGGTTACTAAAATTGTTGACTATGCGGTAAAGTGCTGATAGAATATATCGGTCGGTTAAAACTGCACAATGAACAGAATTTTGGAGGATATATTAAGATATGAAGAAACTTGAAGAGTATGTTAGAAGCATACCGGATTTCCCGGAGCCGGGAATTATTTTCCGCGATGTCACGAGCGTGCTTCAGGAGGCTGACGGACTTCAGCTTTCAATCAACGGAATTATGGACAAGTTAAAGGACGTGGATTTCGATGTTGTCGTAGGACCTGAGTCAAGAGGCTTTATCTTCGGTGTGCCTGTCGCATACAACATGAAGAAGGCATTCGTTCCTGTCCGCAAGAAGGGTAAGCTCCCATGCGAGACAGTTTCCATGGAGTATGACCTTGAGTATGGCAGTGCCGTAATAGAGATGCATAAGGACTCCATCAAGCCGGGGCAGAAGGTTGTCATCATTGATGACCTCATTGCTACAGGCGGTACGATTGAAGCCATCACCAAGCTTGTTGAGCAGCTTGGCGGAGAGGTTGTGAAGATTGTATTCCTTATGGAGCTCGCAGGACTTGAGGGACGCAAGAAACTTGCCAAGTATGATGTGGATTCGGTTATCTGCTACGAGGGCAAGTAATTATAATCAGGATAAATCATATCAGATGAGAGAGGGCACCGTTGCCGTTTATGGTAACGGTACCCTCTTTTTTAAATTACCACACAAAATATTTGCATTTTTACATGAATAATTTTATAATTAGAAAATAAGCTTATATATTGAGGTGATTGCATGCCGGATGAAGTTATATTACGAACAAAGAGAAAAATAGATGAGGAGCCATTGTCATGTCCGCCGGATTTTACCAGCCCGGACGAGCTGTATGAGGAACTTAAGAAGGAAGTTTTAAAATATCATCCTTCCACAGACCTTTCACTGATTGACAAGGCATATCAGGTAGCGAAGAAAGCACATGAAGGTCAGATGCGTAAGTCGGGTGAGCCCTACATTATACATCCTATTTGTGTTGCAATCATTTTGGCACAGTTAGAACTTGACAAGGAGACTATTGTAGCGGGACTTCTTCATGATGTTGTGGAGGATACCGCCATGACCTATGACGATATAGTCAGAGAATTCGGCGAGGAGATTGCACTTTTAGTCGACGGTGTAACCAAGCTCACACAGCTCAACTATTCAGCGGATAAGATAGAATTACAGGCGGAGAATTTAAGGAAGATGTTCCTCGCCATGGCGAAGGATATAAGGGTTATTCTCGTTAAGCTCGCCGACAGACTTCACAATATGAGAACCTTGCAGTATCAGAAGCCTGAGAAACAGAAGGAAAAGGCGAGGGAGACGATGGATATATATGCTCCTATCGCGCAGCGTCTTGGTATTTCGAAGATTAAGATTGAACTTGATGACCTGTCGCTCAAATATTTGCAGCCGGAGGTATACCAGAAGCTTGCCGACGAGATCGCCCTCAGCAAGGATGCGAGAGAGGCGTTTGTAAGGGACATCATTGCAGAGGTCAAGGAGCATGTCGAGGCTGCAGGCATCGACTGTGAGATAGACGGGCGTGTTAAGCATTTCTTCAGTATATACAGGAAGATGGTCAATCAGGACAAGACACTTGACCAGATATATGATCTTTTTGCTGTTAGAATACTTGTCGAGACGGTGAAGGACTGCTATGCGGCACTCGGAGTTATCCATGAGATATACAAGCCTATCCCGGGACGCTTCAAGGACTATATCGCCATGCCTAAGCCGAATATGTACCAGTCGCTCCACACGACGCTCATTGCGCCTAACGGACAGCCGTTTGAGATTCAGATTCGTACCTATGAGATGCACAGGACGGCTGAGTACGGTATCGCGGCGCACTGGAAATACAAGGAGAACATTGACGGAACCAAGAGCGGGGACAATGAGGAGGCGAAGCTTGCATGGCTCAGACAGATTCTAGAGTGGCAGCGGGATACCTCGGATAACAAGGAATTTTTGAGCCTTATCAAAAATGATATGAATCTCTTCTCCGACAATGTGTACTGCTTCACACCTTCCGGAGATGTGAAGAACCTTCCAGCCGGTTCAACGCCGGTGGATTTTGCCTACAGCATACACAGTGCCGTCGGAAACAAGATGGTGGGTGCGAGGGTGAACGGCAAACTGGTTACTATTGACTATGTTCTTAAGAACGGTGACAGAGTTGAGATTATCACGTCACAGAACTCGAAGGGACCTAGCCGCGACTGGCTCAATATCGTAAAGAGCGCACAGGCAAAGACAAAGATTAACCAGTGGTTCAAGGCGGAACTCAAGGAGGACAATATCCAGAAGGGTAAAGACCTCATTGCGACTTACTGCAAGACTAAGAACATTCAGTTTTCAGATATATACAAGCCTGAGTTTGTTGAGAAGGTGCTGTCAAAATACGGCTTCCGCGACTGGGATTCGGTTGTTGCGGCGGTTGGACACGGTGCTCTCAAGGAGGGGCAGGTTATAAATAAGCTCCAGGAGGAGTATGAGAAGAAGCACCGCAAGGAGATTACGGACGCGCAGGTGCTTGAACAGACACAGGCAGATAATAAGGACAAGCCTGCCACGGCAGATAAGTCTAAGAGCGGAATTATCGTAAAGGGCATACATGATGTCGCAGTGCGTTTCTCCAAGTGCTGTTCACCTGTTCCGGGAGATGAGATAGTGGGATTTGTCACGAGAGGAAGAGGCGTTTCGATACACAGAACAGACTGCACGAATATCATCAACCTTCCGGAGGCCGACAGGGCGCGAATAATTGACGCTGAATGGCAGGAGATGGCTTACAAGGAGACAGGAGAGAGCTACTCTACCGAGATTAAGATATTTGCAAATAACAGAACGGGGCTGCTTGTCGACATATCGAAGATTCTCACAGAGAATAAAATCGACGTGACGGGCATGAACTGTCGTACCAGCAAACAGGGAACAGCTACAATCTCAATGTCATTTGACATAAAGGGACTGGAGCAGTTGAGGCACCTTGTTGAGAAACTTAGGAATGTAGAGGGTGTGCTTGATATCGAGAGGACTAATTCATGATAAGAGTTGAAAATACGGTATTGGGAATGTGCGCGACCAACTGTTATGTGGTGTTTGACGGCGGAGCTAAGATACCGGGCGGGTACGTCGATGACGGTCAGGTTAAGCCTGCCGTCATTATAGACCCGGCGGCTGACCCGGCGCGCATTGAGACGATGATTTCACGGTATAATTTAAGACCGGAGGCAGTGCTTTTGACACATGGACATTTTGACCACATGCTCGCAGCAGATGCCGTGAGAAAGAGATATGGAATAAAGGTATATGCGGGTGCAGAAGAAAGACAGATTATGACAAATGAGTCTTATAATCTGTCACTTCCTTTTACGGGGGAGGGCATGACCTTCGAGGCGGACGAGTATTTTAAGCCGGGAGAAGATTTCTCTTTTGCGGGCTTCAATATAAGAACAATTTCCGTTCCGGGGCATACAATAGGTAGTGTATGTTATTATTTTGAGAAGGAAAAGATACTGTTTTCGGGGGATACGCTTTTTGCGGGATCGGTCGGACGCAGTGATTTTCCTACAGGGAACGCCGGACAGCTTAACAGAGCGATAAGGGATAAGCTTATGAGCCTTCCCGATGATGTAAAGGTATTTCCGGGGCACGGTGAGAGCACGACTGTCGGATACGAGCGCGTGAACAATCCGTTCCTTCAGGGTTAGAAATAAGAACCAGAGGTTAACATTATATATGATATTACTTGAATTTAATGATGCTGAGCAGGAGAATGATTCCAGGGTTATGCTGAAAGCGTTTTTTCCTGAGGCGAAGATAGTTACGAGTATTCAGGAGGGCAGCGCCGCAGTGCCGGAGCTTTTTGTGCAGGTCAGAGTCATAAGGCAGGAGCTGACGAGAAATGATAATGCCGATTGTGAGAGACTTATAAGAATTTATATACACAGGGATGCATCCGATGAACAGGGCGAGTATGAGGACGAAGCACAGCAGACGGCATCAGGAAAGAAGGAAGCCAGAAACAGCTTCAAGAGAATGATGTATGATATGTTAAAGAAGCTGACCGGGAGAGAGCTCCCATGGGGAACTCTCACAGGCGTGAGACCGACCAAGATAGTCTATACACTGCTTGAGGAGGGTAAGAGTGAACAGGAGATAATTGACTATCTTAGAAAAGAGTACTATGTGAGTGACAGGAAGGGCAGGCTTGCAATAAAGGTTGCGTCCAACGAGAAGAGACTGCTCGAGAAGATTGATTACAACAACGGCTATAGTCTATATGCAGGGATACCGTTCTGCCCTACAACATGTCTGTATTGTTCGTTTACATCCTATCCGCTTGCGGTATGGAGAGATAAGGTGGACACCTACGTCGATGCCATGCTAAAGGAGATGGAGTTTACTTCAAGGCTTATGAAGGATAAGAAGCTCGACACCTTCTACATGGGCGGCGGAACACCGACTACTCTTGAGGCAGAACAGCTCGACAGAGTGCTTGGATTTTTTGAGGAGCATTTTGATACGGCTGCGCTCAAGGAGTACACAATCGAGGCGGGCAGACCGGACAGCATAACAAGGGATAAGCTCATGGTTATGAAAAAGCACGGTGTGAACCGCATTTCCATCAATCCGCAGACCATGAACGACGACACGTTAAAGCTCATCGGCAGACATCATACGGTGGCACAGGTGAGGGAGGCATTCTCACTTGCGAGGGAATGTGGCTTTGACAATATCAATATGGACCTGATTATCGGACTTCCCGGTGAGACTCAGGAGCATATTGAGAGAACCATGGCTGAGGTAGCGAAGCTGTCGCCGGACAGTCTTACGGTTCACTCACTTGCAATCAAGCGCGCTGCTAATCTCAACATATTCTGGGAGAAGTACAAGGACTATGCGATGATCAACACGGACGACATAATTAATATGACGGCTGACTGTGCGGCGGATATGGGAATGGAGCCATACTATCTGTACAGACAGAAGAACATGGCAGGCAATTTTGAGAATGTCGGATACTCGAAGCCGGGCAAGGAAGGCATCTACAATATTCTCATAATGGAGGAGAAGCAGACCATCATGGCGGTTGGCGCGGGCGCATCTACAAAGGTCGTATTCCCGCAGGAGAACCGCATTGAGCGCGTTGAGAACGTGAAGGACGTCAGGACATACATTGAGAATATTGATGAAATGATAGATAGAAAGAGACGATTTTTTTATGGTTGATGACTGGGCGAAAACAATTTTGGAAATCGACCTTATAGATGGAATAAGACATGGCGTATGTGTGAGCAATCTCACATACCTGATAGCGCGAAAGCTTGGTCTTGGTGATGAGGAGTGCAGCAATCTTGCCATTGCGGGAATGGTGCATGACATCGGGAAACTGAGACTCTCATCCTATCTGTACGGACGAAATTCAAATGGCATGCTTATAGAGGAAATCCAGTATATGAGAATGCATTCAAAACTGGGGTATGATATTCTGAAAAAATACGGATATAATGATGCAATCTGTGAGGCGGTGCTGTATCATCATGAGAATTATGATGGGTCAGGATACCCGGATAACCGTAAGGCGGAGCAGATTCCGCTCGGAGCAAGGATAATGAGGGTTGCGGATGCATTTATTGCACTTATTTCCGAGAGACCGTACAGGGAGGCATACGATTTTGACAGTGCCATAAGTATTATGATAGAGGATGTGAAGGAATACGACATGCAGGTATTTCTTGCGTTTATGGATGTGATACATGAGGATGGCATGCTTAGGAAGATTAAGCAGAATCAGTCGATGATAGATTACGATATGGAAGAGTTCAATTTATAGAAGGGCATGAATACGGCTGTGAAAGGAATGAAGATTGCTTACATCGTTAATAATCAGTAATTAGTGCAGGTATACTGAAAAATAGCATTTGTTTTTTAACTATTTTGTATATATTTGTGTAAAAAACATATTAAACAATTGCAAAATCTTAGTTTCTATAGTAAAATTTACTTATAAAATTACATCAGGAAAGAGGATGATGCTAATGAGTATGAAGGACAATTTTGAGAATACAGAGTTTGACAATGAGAATTCTGTGAATGACTTGAATGAGACTGTTGGAGAAGAGAAAACCGGAGCAGAGTTGGTTTCTAATGCTAAGGAACTCTATGAGGAGGCTAAGGCAAAGGCGGACGCTTTCGCAGGCGAGATCGAACAGAACATCAAGCAACGTGCAGAAAAGGCGAAGGCTGAAGTTGGGGAGGATGTCGATGCATTCAGGGGACAACGAAAGAACCGCAGGAAAATAGGCTTCTTTTCTGGCATACGTTTTAAGATTACGGCAGCATTTATAGTGCCGGTTGTGCTCATGGTGGCTTTGGGAGTCATATCCTACACCCGTTCGGCGGCGGCGCTCACGGCGAACTACGAGTCGGCGTCGAAATCTACTGTTGACACCACGGCAGATTACATGGATATGGTAATTGAGACGATTCGGAATGTGTCATATGATATGTCGGTTTCATCGCTGGCAAGGGAATACTACGGGGAAACGTATTCTTCTGACTCCTACAAGGAAAACTCGGTATATAATACCTTGAAGAGTGAGATAGATTCCCGCAGACTCGGAAATAAATACATAAAGAATATTGTGTTTACGGCTAAGTATGGCAAGGGTGTTTCAACAGCGGTGTCATATACTCCGGAGCCTATTTATGATAAGTTCCGTGAACTTGAGGCAGCGCAGATTGTAGATAAAGAAGATACGCTGTGGCTTGGAACCCATCCGGAGGTTGATGAGCTTATGGAGACCTCCGGTTATGCCTTTGGTATATTGAGAAAAGCTTACAATTCTTCATTCAGACAGGTTGGATACCTGCTTGTCGATGTGGATTTGAATAAGATTCAACAGAATATAGCTGCCGTCAACATGGGAACCAATGCAATAGTTGCACTTATAACACCTGACGGAAGAGAGATATCCTACAGAAATATATCCGGCGGAGAAGAGTCAGATATGGACAGCGATTCGTTGGATGTCTCCTATATTGTCGGAACAGATTTGTATGACAGAATTAAGGGCTATGAGGAGAAGGACGGAAGCGAGTACGTTGAGTTTGAGGGGGAGCAGTACCTCATGCTCTACAACAAGCTTGATACGGACGGATTTATGGTAGTATCGCTCGTCCCGAAGTCATACATAATTGCTGATGCGAATCAGACAGCGGTACTCACGGCATTTGCGGTGTGTGTAACGGCATTCATTGTTATATTAATAGGTCTTGTACTGTCAACGAGCATAGGAACGACAATCCGTAAGATTATGAACGGTCTTGAGAGAGCTTCAACGGGTGATTTGACAGTCGACATTCATACAAGACGCAAGGATGAGTTCATGATTCTCTGTGAAAGCACCAACCAGATGATAAGCAACATCAGGGCACTCCTTGACAAGGCGGACACGGTATCTAAGGCTGTTGGAAAGGCATCGGAGAGCGTTGGAGGCAACTCGGGAATTCTCCTTGAGGAGACCAAGTCGATAACTTCATCAATCGCAGAGGTTGAGCAGGGTATCGTCATGCAGGCACAGGATGCTGAAAACTGTCTTACAAGAATGGATGACCTGTCAAAGAAGATAGAGATTGTATCGGATAATACTAATAAGATTGCGGACATTGCGGATAATACGAAGGGCATTGTATCTAGCGGACTCGGAACGATAGAACAGTTGAAGGATAAGGCTAAGGCTACCACTCAGGTTACTGCCGAGGTTATTTCGAATATTCAGGATTTGGAGGAGGCATCGAAATCCATCGCCAAGATTATCGGCGCAATTAATGATATAGCGGATGAAACCAGCCTTCTTTCACTCAATGCTTCGATAGAGGCTGCGAGAGCAGGTGATGCCGGAAGAGGATTTGCGGTAGTTGCCGACTCTATCAGAAAACTTGCCGAGCAGTCACTCAACTCCGTAAATGAGATAAGAGGTATTGTCGGAAAGATTCAGAAGCAGACAGTTGATACCGTTGAGGTTGCAAAGCAGGCAGAGGTTATTGTAAACTCACAGGAGGAAGCACTTAAGAATACGATTGATGTGTTCCGCGATATTGATAAGCATGTATCGGGACTAGCAGATAACCTTTCAGAGATTTCAAGCGGAATAAATGATATGGATGTTGCAAAGAGAGAGACTCTTTCAGCTATAGAGAGCATATCTGCCGTAGCTCAGGAGACGGCATCGTCTGCTACTGAAGTCAATGAAGCTGCCAGCCGTCAGTTGGAGGCTGTTGAGAAGCTTAATAATGAGTCTGAGGAATTGATAGTACATTCTGAGGCTCTTGTTGAGGCAATTAATAAATTTATAATTTAACGGAGGCAGGAATATGTATTCATTTGAAGAAGTTAAAGAATTTGACCCGGAGATTGCAGCGGCGATTTCTGATGAACTTGGGAGACAGAGAGATCATATTGAGCTTATCGCTTCTGAGAACTTTGTGAGCAAGGCAGTCATGGCGGCTATGGGGAGCCCTTTGACCAACAAGTATGCGGAAGGTTATCCCGGAAAGAGATACTACGGAGGCTGTCAGTACGTTGATGTTGTTGAAAATCTCGCCATTGAGCGCGCTAAGAAGCTTTTTGGCTGTGATTATGTCAATGTTCAGCCGCATTCCGGTGCACAGGCTAATATGGCAGTGTTTTTTGCCATTGTTAAGCCGGGTGACACGGTTATGGGAATGAGCCTTGCGGATGGAGGGCACCTAACACACGGAAGCCCTGTCAATATGTCAGGAAAGTACTTTAACATTGTTCCGTATGGAGTAAATTCGGATGGATACATAGACTATGATAATGTGATGGCTATTGCGAAGGAGTGCCGCCCTAAGCTTATTGTCGCAGGCGCGAGCGCATATGCGAGGGCCATCGATTTCAAGAAGTTCCGTGAGATTGCTGACGAGGTAGGAGCAGTTCTCATGGTGGATATGGCACATATAGCAGGTCTTGTTGCGGCAGGACTTCACATGAGCCCTATACCTTATGCAGATGTGGTTACTACCACAACACATAAGACACTCAGGGGACCTAGAGGCGGTATGATTCTTTGCAATCAGGAGGCAGCCGACAGGTTTAATTTCAACAAGGCGATTTTCCCGGGAATTCAGGGCGGTCCGCTTATGCATGTGATTGCGGCTAAGGCGGTATGCTTCAAGGAGGCGCTTGACCCGAGTTTCAAGGTATACGCACAGAATATTGTGGATAATGCACAGGCTCTTGCTAAGGGACTTATGGACAGAGGCTTTGATCTGGTATCCGGTGGTACGGACAATCACCTGATGCTTGTAAATCTTATCGGCAAAGGTGTAACGGGAAAGGCTACGGAGAAGCTTTTAGACTCCGTAAATATCACATGTAATAAGAATGCAATCCCTAATGACCCGGCATCGCCGTTTGTAACAAGCGGTATCAGACTCGGAACCCCTGCGGTTACGACAAGAGGCTTTGGAGTCGAGGATATGGACACTGTTGCTGAGGCGATTTCCCTTGCAATAGCTGACCCTGAGGGGAATAAGGAAGAAGCTGTAAGACTCGTAAAGGGACTCACTGACAAGTATCCGTTATACTAAAGAATATTTTATGAATTTTAAGTTAGGTTTTGGAGGTAAATGTAGTGCGAAAGTTAGTAGTTAACGTGCTTGCATATAATTCGGAATATAGCACGTCCACACAGATTGCGGCAAAGTGTGACATGAGTGTCATGGAGTGTTATCTCAAGAATGCATTCGTATGTCTTAAATCATGCATAAGCAACACTCCGGATTTGGATGCAGCTCTGTTCGTCAATTTCAATGTGGACGAAGAGTATCGTAAGCTTTATGAAGAGAATGGAGTGAAGATTATTGAACTCCCATTCGACAAATATGTACATCCGAAGGAGTTCAAGTGGGCACTGGTCAACTACAGAATATGCTGTCTTGATTATGCGGTGCATAATCTTGACTACGACTATTATCTTGCACTTGATACCGATGTATATTGTGTGGACGATCTGAGCGATATGTTCGCTGAGATGAAATATGGTGTGATGATGCACAACATAGGTCACAGACTCAGCCACAAGGACAGACAGGAGATTATAGACACCACACCGCTGTACTTTGGCGAGAGAGTCGACATAGTGCATTTTGGCGGTGAGTGCCTTGGCGGAACAAAGGAAAATATGACGGAGTTCATTGCCAGGTGGGGGGACGTGTTTAACAAGACCTATGATGCGGTGATTGAGAAGAAGATATACAAGTTCAATGACGAGTATATCTCCTCGATGGTTGCACATACGCTTCCTGTAAGGCAGGCTGTGCCGTATATGTTCAGATACTGGACAATCAAGGATTTTTTCCTGATATGCAATAACTGGAAATATAATCCGGTATGCCTGTGGCATCTCCCTGTTGAGAAGAAGCGCGGAATGTACAAGCTGTTCAATTACTTTAGGAAGCATGGAGAGTTTCCGAGCGTCAATAAGGCAGCAGCCATGATGGGCTTCGGGCGTTCCACAAGACCTTTTGTTCTGTCAGATTACCCTATAAGGGCGAGAAACTTTTTAGACAGAACCTTTAAAAAGAAGAATAAGTAACAATACAAAACCGGGCATCATTTAATGCCCGGTTTTTAATGTGGAAGGGGTTTTAAGAAGCTTCAGCGCGTCGGGAAAGGCAGGTCTGTTCTTCGAGGCGCAGAGCATTTTCTCATAGATAAGACCGACGACGAACCAGACAGGGGCATAGTCGAGCCTTATTATACCCTTGTAGTTGAGCGCCGCGTCCGAGTAGTCCCACGGGCAGGCGTTATGCTTTTTTAGGAAGCTGCCGCTGATAAACTCGGTCAGGAAAATGCACAGCGCGTAGACGGTGCCGCGCACAAAGACATTGGCTTTTTTGATGAGCCTGTGAATGGGCGGTATGATGATGGCGCTCCCGTATATCGGAAACATGTGGAGCGAGCTCTGCCCCATCAGTTTTTTGT